>CAISYI010000291.1 GCA_903889595.1 uncultured beta proteobacterium | reverse complement strand
GGCTGCGGCTACCAGATCGCCGACAGTATTCCACTTCGAATTAGCCGGTACAACAATGAAGAAGTTTGTCCAATACAGAGGCGCTGCTGGTTCAAAGTCCTTATTAAAATCAAAGGGCATTTTTTTAAATAAATGCTGTTGGAGTGAAACGTGGGTATTGTCGACTTGTAAAAAGGTGTAACCATCTGCAGGCGATTTTTTTACTGCGTCGACTGCTAGCCATCCATTGGCTCCAGGGCGATTATCCATAATGATTGCTTGCCCAACTTGTTTACCTACTTTATCTCCCACATTGCGCATCAGCGCGTCAGGTCCGCTGCCAGCAGAGAATGAAGTGACAACACGGATTGGTTTGTCGGGATAACTTTGAGCCTGCGCAGTTAGGCTGCTAGCAATGAAGCTGAAAATTAAAGCTGTTTTTATAAAAAAACCCATGTTTGCCTCCTCCTAAAGAGAGATGATTTATTAATTTTTAATGTTGACCACTAATTTTATATAGAAATACTTTAGCATCTTTTGCTATTTCATCACCAGTCCAAGCGACATGCTGATCTGGTCGAATCAAAGTGAAGCGTTTAGGGTAGAGTTGGCCAATGGCAGATTCGTTTGGATGGATCACTTTTAACGGGATTCTCAGTTCCTGAGCCGCAGCAATTAAGGACTCTGCTGCCGGGTGAGAATTTTGATCAGATAACAACAAAGTAAAGCCCATGCCAAAATGGTCATACAGTGATGAACCGTCATGCAGCCAGGCATGTGGTGCTAGACAACCAGCGCGGGAGGACGGTACATAATTGATGTAATCATTCTCTGGATAGGGTTGGCCGTCATACAACATAACTGGTGAATGTTCATACCGATAACCAAGGATCACGCCCAAGGTCGTAAATTCTCGCATTTTAGAGCGCTCAATTTGTTGACCAATCTGTTTTCTGAGGATTTCACCCTCTGCATCATTGTCCTCCAGCCCTTCTCGCCACAACTGATTGCCAAGAACGGCATGGTTCACAACGGCTTCATTCATCACTAAATCATGTACTGGGCGACGCTCTAACTCGTAACTATTGAGTAATTCTTGTCCACCCCATCCTTGCAGGTTAGCCGCAATTTTCCAACCGAGGTCTACGCCGTCAGCGATTCCCATATTCATGCCGTAACCACCAAAGGGTGGATGTAAGTGACAGGCATCACCCGCTAAAAATATTCTTCCTCGACTGTAGTGAGTGGCAATAAGGCGGCTAGCAATCCATTCGTCAGAGGAGAGTACTTCGTAAGGTAAGTCAATTCCAGTTGATTTTTTTATCAGCTCCGTAGCGCCGTTCAAATCAAACTTTGCGTCTTTATCAACGCCGGTGGGCATAAAGAACCAACGATCACGATCCATCGGCCCAATGAGGCCTGGGGCCTCTGGGTTCACTTGCCAATACATAATGGCAGGTCCAAGTTCGTGCGCCTTATCAAGTCCAGGGGCACTAAACACAATATTGTAGTTTTTGGATAAGCCTTGTTGGCCTTCCATCTTGGCATCAATAACGTCTCTTACTTTAGAGCGAGAACCATCTGCACCTATTAAATAATCACATTGAATTTGCGTAACATCTCCAGATTGGCGATTTTTATAGGAAGCATGAACTTGTTGTGGAGTATTTTGTACCTCTAATAACTCTGTATTAAAGAGAATCTTTACGCTCGGCAAAGTTAGCGCATGAGCCCGCATGACTTCCTCAACGGTATATTGCGGAATCCACTGTGAATGTTCTGAGTACAAAGGATTACGGCCTGGTGCACAATAAAATGAGTTCTCAAACCGCATCAACTCGTATCCAGATAAACGGGTACAGAAAACAACGTTCGATGGATAGTTAAGACCCAGTGGAGAGGCTTTACGTAATTGATCTGCAATGCCCCAGCGACGAAAATGCTCTCTCGTTCTAGCATTTGTGGTTTTGGCACGTGGCGCGTAACCAACTCGCTCATTGCGCTCAATAACTAAACATTCAATTCCACGGCGACCTAATTCAATGGCACTAGCAAGTCCAACTGGACCCGCACCAACAATTAATACGGCTGGATGATTCTTTTGCATGCGCTGTCTCGATGATTTGTATCTTAAATATATAGAAATAATAATGATTAGATTCAAATCATTAAAATGATATGATAAATAATAATTATTTTAAATCTAGTAAAAATTCAAATATCCATTATTTGGAGACAAATCTTTTGTGATTATTTCCAAGAAGTGGCAATAAAATAAGAGGAAAATCAAATGGCAATACCTGTTAATCCAGATCTCGTCGAAAAAGTAGTTTTGGGCAATCGTATTTTGTATCATCTAGGCGTTTTAGATGGTTTTGGACACATTAGCTGTCGTTTAGATAACTCTTCAGAGCATTTTTTACTCTCTGCTAACCGCGCTCCTGGCCGCGTTACAAAAGACGATATTCTCTGTTTAGATTTAAATGGGGATATCGTCAATCCGACTGATAAACGCTCCTATTTAGAGCGTTTTATCCATAGCGAAATTTACCGTAGTCGTCCAGATGTGATGTCCATAGTGCATAGTCATTCTGCGAGTGTGATTCCTTTTGGTGTAACGGGTACTCAACTCAAGCCCATCTATCACATGAGTGGATTTTTGGGTGGTGGTACGGCACTATTTGAGATCCGCGATGCAGTCGGTGAAGATAATGATTTGTTAATTAGAGATAAGTATCTAGGTGAGGCGTTAGCCAAGTCACTCGGTGGTTTTAATTGTGTATTGATGAGAGGGCATGGTGCAACGATTGTTGCTCCTAGCGTTGAAGTAGCGGTCTTTCGCTCTTACTATGCAGAGTCAAACGCAAAACTTCAATTAACCGCGATGGGAATGAACGCACCGATTACTTATTTGCATGAAAAAGAAGCCCATAATGCGATGGTGACAAATGAAGGTCAAATCAAACGTGCTTGGGATCTTTGGGTTGGTCAAGTTGCGGATCAAATTGAATAAAACTTCTTCAAAGGGTTAGTACAAATGCTTACCAAATATCTAAAAACTAGTTTCGCCTTGTTGATTGGTGCAGTTTGCATTAGTTCGATGAGCGCTCAAGCGCAAAGCAACTACCCTAATCGACCCATCAAACTGCTTGTCCCGTATGCAACGGGTGGTGGTTCGGATATTTTAGCTAGAGCCATTGGTGCTAAATTACAAGTACTTTGGGGACAAGGGATTGCGATTGAAAATCGTCCTGGCGCATCTGGCAATATTGGTACTGAAACCGTAGTTCATTCGCCAAATGATGGCTACACCCTAGTGATGCAAAATTCAACGATGGTGGGCAGTGCCGCAGTTTCTGGTAAGTTAAGTTACGATCCGGAAAAGGACTTAACGCCGATTATGGTGCTTGGTCTCACACCGATGTCCATTGTGGCAAGTGAGAGTTCTAAAATCAAAAACCTCAAAGATTTAATCGCTTTTTCTAAAGCAAATCCTGATGTTCTCAACTATGGTTCCTGTGGTATTGGTTCACCGCAACATATTTTGATGGAAATGGTGAAGTTTGAAACTGGTGTAAAAGCTAATCATATTGTTTATAAAGGTTGTGCACCTGCCGTGACCGATGTTGTTGGTGGTCAGACACAGTTAGCGGTAGTGAGTGCCAACTTGGTTTCACAATATGTCAAGACTGGGCGTCTACAATCGATTGGCATTTCAACTGCCAAGCGTTATAACTTAATGCCACAGTCTCTCACCTTCTCAGAACAAGGTCTAAAGTCGATTGATGATTCTATTTGGTATGCGCTCATGGGGCCAGCTAACTTGCCTCCTGAAATAGTAAAAAAATGGCAAACGGAAGTGACCAAGATATTGGCTGACCCTGCTGTTCGAGAAAATTTATCTAACGCAGGCGTAGAAGCTTATGAAGGTAATCCTTATGATCTTGGTAATTTGATTAAAAAGGATTTAGTTAAATTTACAAAGTTGGTTAAGTCTGCAAATATTAAACCTGAGTAACTTAAACCTGAGAAACTTTTTTTAATCTTCCATTTCTTTAAGCCATGATTCAAAAAATTCTCATGCAGGGTTTGAAGCACACCTCTATTTTATGTATAGGCGGTGGTTTGATTCTTTCTTCGAATTTAGCTCTTAGCCAAACTAGCTCGAATGCAAACCCAAGTAATTATCCTAATAAGTCGATTCGTTTAATATCCCCGATTCCGCCGGGCGGAGCACCAGATTTAGTCGGTCGTGCATTAGCTAATCGCTTGAGTAACCAGTTGGGATTATCTGTTTTTGTCGAAAACAAAGTTGGCTCCAACGGCAATATCGCCGCCGATGTCGTTTCCCATTCTCCGGCTGATGGCTATACTTTGCTCATCGGGATGGATAGTTTATTTGTGATTAATCCTTACCTGTATCCCAAGTCTATCAACGCTAATAATGAATTTCGACAAGTAGCTACGCTTGCTAGTAATCAATTTGTTTTAGCAATCAATAGCAAATTACCCGTTAAGAATTTAGCTGAGTTTGTGGACTATGCCAAAAAGTCAAACCCTATTGCTGCCTATGCTTCTGGCGGTAATGGTAGCCAGCATCATTTAACGATGGAAATGCTTAAAGCGCGTGCTGATATTGATTTGTTACACGTACCTTACAAAGGTGGAGTAGAAGCCACCACTGCTACGATCGGCGGTGAAAGTATTGCCATGTTTTCGGGAACATCTAATGCCAATTTGATTCGATCCGGCAAACTTAAAGCTATGGCTGTTTCTGGTCTAAAGCGATCAAAGGATTTACCGGAAGTACCTACTATTGCTGAATCCTATCCAGGCTTTGATAACACAATTTGGATTGGTTTATTTGCACCCAAAGACACCCCAGATGCGGTTATTGCGAAGTTACGACAAGAAGTAAATAAGGCACTCATTGACCCGGAAATGATTGAAACTTTGGCTAAAGCCGGTGGGATCGAACCACTGATTACTTCTCAAGAAGAGTTTTCTAATTTAATCAAAAAAGATCAACTCAAGTACAGTACCATCATCAAAAAATTAAACTTAAAACTCAATTAATCCATATTTCAAATTTTATTAGGAGCAACTTTTGGCCAATTTACCTTTATCGATAGCAGTCGGAGATTATGATCACATGCGTGATTTAACTACTGGTAGAGTAGTTCCTGACGGTATCGAAGTTCGCCCGATTAATGTTCCTACCGAGGAAATGTTCTTTCGGTTTATTAAGTTTCAAGAGTTTGATGTGTCAGAGGTCTCCTTTGCAAAAGCATTAGCCATGGTTTCACAGCCCAACCCATGGCTAGTGTTAATTCCGGTCTTTCCTTCAAGAGCATTTAGACATTCATCCATCTATGTCAGACAAGATGGGGACATTAAAACGCCGAAAGATTTGGCTGGTAAAAAAATTGGTATTCCAGAATGGGCGCAAACTGCTTCGATTTTTTCAAGAGGGATGCTAGCGCATGAATACGGCGTTGATCTCACCTCGATTGAATGGTTTCAAGCAGGGGTCAATGATGCTGGTCGTCGTGAAAAAGTGAAATTGAACCTGCCACCTGGAATTCGTTATACGGCCTGTCCAGATAAAAGCATTTCACAAATGTTACTCAGCGGTGAAATTGATGGTGCCTTATCCGCTCGCGCACCAGATGCTTTTATCCATCATCCAGAAGTGGTGAAG
>CAISYI010000290.1 GCA_903889595.1 uncultured beta proteobacterium | reverse complement strand
TCAAGATCAAGACGTATACCTAACTTTGCAGCAATCGCTGTGAAATGAATAATAGCATTGGTAGATCCACCAATGGCGTGTAACACAATAAGAGCATTAGTGATAGCCTCAGGAGTCATAATTTGTTGAGGTGTGATAGGGCTTCGAGCTAACTCAACAATCCTTCTTCCAACATCTTCCGAATGTCTATAACGCTCTGCATAGACCGCTGGTATCGCAGCAGCTCCAGGCAAACTCATCCCCATTGCTTCAACCATAAGCGCAATAGTACTCGCAGTACCCATCACCATACAAGTACCTGTAGTAGGGGCAAGTTTTTCATTTACATCATTAATTTCTTGCTGATCAATCTCACCAGCTCTAAATTTACCCCAGAATCTTCGACAATCTGTACAAGCCCCTAAGCGCTCACCCTTATGCTCGCCTGTAAGCATTGGTCCTGTGGGTATGACAATCACCGGAATTTCTAGCGCAGCTGCTGCCATGAGTTGTGCCGGAATCGTTTTATCACAACCACCAATCAATACAACAGCGTCCATCGGCTGAGCTCGCATCATTTCTTCGGTATCAATCGCCATTAAATTCCGTAAATACATACTTGTAGGATAAGCAAAGGATTCGTGAACTGTAATAGTAGGAAAACTCAATGGCATACCACCAGCTTGCATCACCCCCCTCTCAACCGCCCGAATAATTTGTGGAACATTACCATGGCATGGATTGAAATCACTATAAGTGTTAGTAATCCCAATGATCGGTCGATCCAGTGCCTGATCACCGTACCCCATGGCTTTAATAAATGCCTTTCTTAAAAACAAAGAAAAATTAAGGTCTCCATAACTCGTGAGACCTTTCATCATCCCTTTAGGCTTATCTTGCGAGCTCATAATTCTATAGACCTAACATCGTAAAGTTGATTTTTTCTAAATCAGCGATTAATGCCGCTTGCTGCTCTGGCTTTAAGTCAACTAAAGGAGGCAAAACATGCGCCCAATGAGCATCCTTAGAAAAATGCGCAACAGCAGCTTTCATGGCTGGAATCATTGGATACTTAGCAAAAGTAGAACGTACAACATCGAGTTGAGCTTGTCGATCATCAGAATTAGAAGCTTGCCAATCAGCAGCCAAATCCGATATAGCTTTGGGGTTGACGTTAGCAGTTGCAGAAATACAGCCCATACCACCAGCCCTCAAGGTTCTCATTAAAAACGTTTCACTTCCGGCATAGACCTGAAAACCACTTCCTGCCAAAGCCTTAATCACAGATTCGGTATAAGTCCAATCACCCGAACTATCTTTAATTCCAACTACCGTCTCTGGAAAATCCTTAACCAGTCTTTCTAATAATGCGACTTGAAGTGTGATCTTTGTTACAGGTGGGATGTTGTAAACATATATCTTTAATCTTGAATCAGCAACCTTCTCTATGACTTTGGCATAAAAGGCATATAAACCATCATCACTCACATCCTTATAGTAAAAAGGAGACAACATTAAGACCCCAGAACATCCAGCACCAACAGCAGCCTTAGTCATTAAGACGGTTTCATCGATCGAGCATGCCCCTGTGCCAGGCATCATATGTTTGGGGTTTAATCCACCTAAAATTAATTTCTCAAGCGCATTTATTTTTTGAGATGAAGAAAAAGAATTCGCCTCAGAATTTGTCCCAAAAATTGCTTGCCCAACGCCATTTTTGTCTAACCATTGACATTGCTTTAATAAACGAGAGGCATCTGGACCACCATCAGCATCAATTGGAGTCAAAACAGGGGAAAATACTGCAGGAATTTTATATTTACTATAGTTCATCGGTCTCTTTTCCCTTAAATAAATGTATTTATAAGTTAGCATATCAGAAGCTTAGTTACTCATAAAAAAATAGCTTAAGATTCATATCTCGGAGAAGTGGCAGAGTGGTCGAATGTACCTGACTCGAAATCAGGCGTACCGCAAGGTACCGAGGGTTCGAATCCCTCCTTCTCCGCCATCTTTATTAGAGTGAGTGCTTAGTCAAACTTTTAAAGAGTGGTTTTTGATGGGCAAATCACGGATCGTTTTACCGGTTGCTGCCCGGAGTGCGTTAACAACCGCTGGAGTGATTGCCGCAATAATAGGTTCCCCAATTCCTCCCCAATTTCCACCTGTATTCTGAATATGTGTTTCTACTTTAGGCATTTCCGGCAATCTTAAAACACGATAATCATTGAAGTTTGTTTGCTTGATTCTACCCTTAACAACCGTACATTCTCCCCAAAGAGCTGCACTTAATCCATACACAATAGATCCCTGAACTTGAGCATCGATTTGGCTTGGATTAACTGCATATCCACAATCAAGAGCCAAAACAACCCGGTGGACTTTTACTTCACCAGAAGGGGTAATAGACAACTCAGCAACAGCAGCACTATAGGTGTCAT
>CAISYI010000289.1 GCA_903889595.1 uncultured beta proteobacterium | reverse complement strand
GCATCACCAGCTGTCACTAAATAAGCGACAGGACTAGTGAAGTTATTTGCTGTGGTTCCGCTTACTTGAGCTGTACCACCAACACTGACGGTAGAACCGTCAAAAGTATAAGTAGCAATTAATGAATTAACTGCTGTACCTGAAGGCAATCCTACGCTAATGGTCTTAGTCGTTTCATTAACTGTTCCTGTAACACCCGCAAGCGAATAAGAAGTAAGCGCTTTTGCACTAGCACTAGATATCTTTACAGTTACGTTATAAGTACTGGAAGAGGAGTCACTCGCGGTGATAACGTAAGCAACAGGGCTAGTAAAGTTATTGGCAGTAACTCCGCTGACTTGGGGAGTAACACCGACCGCCACGCTAGAACCTGTAGTTACAAACGTTGCAATTAATGAGGTAACAGAAGTACCAGAAGGTAAGGTGACTGTAATTGTTTTAGCTGATTGGTTGACTAAACCTTTTGCACCATTAATCGAAAAGGAGGAAAAGGCAGATGAAGAGTTAGTAATAACAGCGCCATTGTTGCCTCCGTTATTATTGCCACCTCCACCGCAACTAATCAAAATAAAACTACACAGGAGGACAACGAAACTAGGGAGACTCTTCAAATAACGTTGAATAATTTTCATATATGCCTTTCAAATAGATATGCTGATAGATTGTTTACAGCTTTAATTTAGAATCGATCACTTTTGAAGTCTGTACGGTATTGAACATTGAAGAGGTATATGGATTTTTATTTTTTCATGTGCGCTAACAGACAATACTATTTGAATAAAAGGCATATATTGAACACATGGCCTTAAATGGCTTTGATGATTGGAGACCCCTCTAGTCTAGAACGAAGGAAATATATGTCACTCGAATCCAAATTAAATAATCTCAATATGTTTGCTGCAAAAGAAACGCATTTACAAGCAGCTGGACATAGTGATGCTGCTTCTTCAGCTCACTACGAAGCAACTAGACAACTTCAAGCAGGGCATGTAAAACAAGCTGAAGTGCATGCCGCCGTTGCACATAGCCACAGTGTCCAGGCACACGAATTAAGTACAGCCGCTTTGGCTAAAACAACTAAAGAAAACTTGATCAGTGAGTAAATTCACTTCATTCTTAACCTACTCTATAGAGATAAAATCATGAAAAAACTACTTATAATAATTGCTTCAAGCTTGGCATTTACGACAGCTATGGCTGCAAACATAACTGAAACAATTGATGCGAATGAAAATTTCAAGACCCTAGCAAAAGCACTTAAAATTACAGAACTAGATGCCACACTTAAAGGCACTGGCCCTTTTACAGTTTTTGCACCAACAGATTCAGCCTTTGAAAAAATACCAAAAGCAAAACTTGACGCTTTATTAAAAGATAAAGCAAAACTAACTAAAGTTCTCACTTACCATGTAGTACCAGGAAAAGTATTATCTTCAGAAATCAAAGCCGGTAAAACTAAATCTGTTGAAGGCACTTTGCTTAATATCAAAATTGATGATGACAAAGTTAAAGTTAATAAAGCACATGTTTCCAAAGCAGATATGATGGCGGACAATGGCGTTATTCATGCTATTGATAAAGTCTTAATGATTGAATAGACGAAATTTAAACTTCTTTTAAAGGCACCTCGGTGCCTTTATTTTTAGCTTGAATTAACTATGTTGAAACTTTTTTCTATTGTAGATAGAGGAACGGTATTCAATTTACCGCATTTCTTGATGTAATTTTTGTAAACGTTCTAGACAGAGAATTAAAGTTAAGTTAAGACAGTCATCAAATATTTTTCTTACAAAACTTGTATCGCTTTTCTTTTCAGTCCATTGCTGAGTTTCAGCAGATGGCTCCTCCGAGTTAACTGGTTTCTCGTCGTTAAAACTTTTGTAAGATACCCTAGCTTGGATCAGTGCGATAATTAAAGCAATCACAAGAAGCATCGCAGTAGGGAGTATTCTCTTTTTATAAAAAATATCCATGAAGATTTCCTTTTAGTTAGTGTCTTTTTAAGATATCTTTGAAACTAAAGTTGGTCTGTTCTATTAAGCACATAAAAAAATAGAATGCTTTGTCATCATCTCAATTATTTAAGACGAGCATTCTGAATATTCTCAAATTTTTTTAACTGTTTGATAACAGACAGACATGCCTTCAAGAAATTTTTAGACTATCAATTCATTAGTCTAACTATTTAAAAAAGAAGGTAAAACATGAAAAAAAATTCGATAGTCTTAGCAACATTATTAATGTGCTCTGGTTTCGCAACCGCAGAAACTGACATTTCTATGGCAATTAGTACTCAGGAGTTGGCAGGGGTTTGTGGCGATCAATCAAGTCCGCAACCACAAATTTACTGTGATGTTTATGGTCAGGGAGTTTACGATGGCTATCTAGTTACAAGGCATCCTAAACAGGCCCCCAATTTTATTTGTGTAGTCCAACCTGCTCCTGCTCGACGCGAGGTTATGAATCAATTCATTGATTGGGTAAAACGTAATCCTATCTACAATACTGCTCCCGCAGCTGATACATTACTTCGTTTTTTAGCTGTTCAATTTCCATGTGATAGCTCTGAATTATCACCTGCTAAAGCATTGAAAAAAATAACAAACTAAATCTAAAAGGAATACTTAATGAAAAAGAATCTTATTGTTTTAACAACTGCATCGATTCTCGCTTTATCTGCCTGCTCAAACATGAGTGAGACTCAGCAAAGAACCTTATCCGGCGCTGCTATTGGCACGGCTGCAGGCGTCGGGATTGGTGCACTCACAGGTGGAGCACTTCTATGGGGTGCCGCTGGCGGGGCTGCTGTTGGGGCTGCTGGTGGCTACGTATATGATCAGCACGAGAAAAATCAAAGCAAATCCAAAACAACAAAATAAACAGTTTTTGATAAAAAAAGCCACCAAGTTAATATTGGTGGCTTTTATCAATTATGTTTAATTAAAAATTTTATTATTTTGATTTAACCAGTTTATTGTTTACAGATTGGACTCCTGGTACAGCTTTGGTTAACATGACTGCTTTATCAATCTTATCTTGGTTTTCTGCTGATCCAGTAAGAGTTACTTCACCTCTCTCCGTAGTAACAGTAATTTTCATCGATTTAATGGTTGAATCGTTTAAGAGTGCCATCTTTACTTTTGCTGTGATTGCACCATCATCAATTTCCTGTCCAGCGGAATCGGATTTCCTCATCACACTCTGATCTGCTTTTTCGACTGTGTTTGAAATAGCTGAGGAAACATTCTCTGTTGCCTCATCAATTTTCTTCCCAGCAGACTCTGCAGGACCGGATTTATCACAGGACACAAGCCCTGAAACAATCATCATTGAGGCAAAGACTGCCTTAAAACTATGTTCTAGTTCCATAAAATTTCCTTCCTATTTAAATTGAAATTCTGCCAATGGCTAGCAGGATGATGAGGATTATTAAGAGAAGACCTAAGCCACTACTGGGTAAATACCCCCAGTTTCTGCTATGAGGCCAGGTGGGAATAGCTCCAATAACCATCAAAAGTAAAATTACTAAAATTATTGAACCTAACATTTCAGTTTCCTTTTATTTATTGACTAGACTTCAATTTACTTTGAACTTATCTCCTTGACTGTTCGCTATCAAACATACGACACAATTATTTTTTTTGTTCGCCACCGAACTAAGTTTATTGATTGAAATGATTAAGATTGAGATAAGAGTTATGACTGCTTAATTCCCAGATTGATTCTTCTGAAGTTTTTTCACTGGTTTTTCTAATAAATTTATTTATTAGGTTCTTCATTTTTATTTTCACTTTAAGTTTTTAAATTAATATTATTTTTAAATCACTATCCCTCTCTCTTTGTGCATTATTATTTACCTTCCAATATGGCTCTTGTTTGGGTGATGAATTAGATTTAAAAAATTCTTTAGGGTCTAGTAATAAAAATAAAATTTGGATAAATCCAGGCCTAATTACATACCACTTCGATCAAAATAAAAATCTTAATGCTCTTAATTACGGTATCGGGATTGAGTATCAATTTTCTAATGTTAGCTCCATTACAGCTGGCACATTTAGAAACAGTAACTATGAGACTTCAAATTACATCGGTATGTATTGGCAGCCATTTCTTCTTGGGCCAATCAAACTTGGAATCGTTGCCGGTGGATTTAATGGATACAGCTCGAATAATAATGGTGGGTGGTTTCCTGCAATACTTCCGGCTTTAACGCTCGAAAATAATTGGATTGGATTAAATCTTTTAATCATTCCAACGATACCCAACCACGTAGCTGGATCCTTTTCATTTCAAATGAAATTCAAAGTATTTGAATAGTTTTTTAATTAATTAAATGAGAGTAAATTTTTATATTTTCTTGGTAACAACTACAAGCCTCAGCTTTTAAAGCAGTACGGTCTAAAACTTTCATTTCTCCACGGTGGTATTCAATAATTCCTCTTCTCTTAAAATCAGCTGCAGTTGTTGTAACTCCTACTCGCCTTACGCCTAACATTAAAGAAATGAACTCATGAGTCATTTGGAAGGTAGGGGATTGGGCTCTATCTTCGCTCATCAAAAGCCATTTCGCAAGACGGGCAGATATAGAGTGGAAATGTTCACAACCTACAGATAGTCCTAATTGCTGAATACGAATCAGGAGATATTTTTTTATTGCAATCTTTAATTCCGCATTCTTTTCAATTTCATTCATAAAATCTTGTGTGTAAATTCGTAAAGCGTTACCAGCACCTTGAATCAACCCATTAAAGGGATGTACGTTGACTCCGAGAACAACCTCAGCGCCTAGCATTCCTTCTCTACCAATCATTCCTATTTCGATTAAAGATTTCTCGTCGACATTTTGTGTGATAGATATAAATCCATCGATTGGAAAGTAAATATACTTAATTGGTTGATCTGCTAAACATATATCTTGCGATAAACTTAACTCAATACTTTGGGCATTTAAAAAGAGAGCATCTTGAGTCTTTTTCGACAATGAACTGATGAGAATATTTTTATTCATTATTAACTTACCTTTGGGTTGAATTGCGCGCTTCTAAGGGGGCTGTTATTTTCAATTGATCATTCAACATCCCACCTTGAAGTATGTCTTCTTCAATCCACTTAATCTGTTCGTTATCGAACTAAACTGCCAATTTATTTGGTAAGAGTCTTTCGTACTCAGCTTTAACAACCGCATAACATTCACAAGTTCGCTGTTCTAAACCCTTTCTGTCCAGGATTGTTATGCGCCCGCGTGAATACTTAATAAAGCCTGCCTTTTGAACCTTTAATGCAGCTTCAGTCACTCCCTCACGTCGAACTCCTAGCATGTTTGCAATTAATTCTTGCGTCATGACTAGTTCATTACTAGTTAACCGGTCTAAACTTAAAAGTAACCAGCGACAAAACTGCTGATCTAAGGAATGATGCCGATTACAAACAGCGGTTTGAGACATTTGCGTTATGAGAGCTTGAGTATAACGAAGTAGTAAATGCATGACCGGTCCAGCATTATTAAATTCATTTAATATGAGTCTGGACGGAATTCGGTAACCGATTCCTGCACTCTGAACTACAGCTCGACTTGAAGTTGACTCCCCACCCATAAAAATGGATATCCCAACGATACCTTCATTGCCAACTACGGCAATCTCAGCAGCAGATCCATTTTCTAAAGCATAAAG
>CAISYI010000288.1 GCA_903889595.1 uncultured beta proteobacterium | reverse complement strand
ATTTGCTCTGATTTGCAAAATATCAATGTACTCTGAAGCAAACTCACAATGACGGTAAGACAAACCCTCTAAGTTAATTTGAAACCCTAATCGCTCTTCTAAGCGGGTTAATATATGTTGATCTTCTTCAGTCAGACTTTCATCAAAAGCAATCATCCCGAATTGCCCTTTGATATCGAAAGCCTGGGTCAATAAGGCGGCTGTATGGGATTTCATCCGCTCAGCCATGGGCATGAGCAGTAAACCATTTTGGATTTGATCCAAAATACCCTGTGAGTAAATCTTTTTTTGCTGAGCTAGAGTTTTTAATAAATCAAGCTCACCAATCAGAGCACCCTCATCAGCGTTAGTTGGTACTTTAATCAGCGAAACTTGACCTGCAATCAAACTCTGAAATCCTTTTAACCATTGGTCTCGAACGGGACCCGCTTGGGATTTCACCCAGATTCCACCAAGTCCTGCTGGGTCGATTGCGACGATTTTTGCAATCAAGCAAGCATCAGACCAACGCCTTTGGTCCTGCTCAGAATACTGTGAGGGCTGCACCATTTACTTTGGGAATATTTCTTCTAAAGCCCGCTCAATACGAACAGTTGAACCTGTATCATCTAGTGGATCTCGTCGCAGGCGATGTCTTAGCCCATAGGGTGCAATCCGTTTAAGCATATCTAAATTGGCAACTTTTTTATTCTCAAACGCACAAATTGCACGGATAGTGCGCATCAATGTCAGTTCACCACGCAAACCATCAGCTCCCAAATGGGCGCATAGTTGCGATGCTTGAATCAAAATCTCATCACTAACCTGAACTTTCAGAAGACGTTTACGGGAAGCAATAATTTTTTCTCGTAATTCATTTTGTGCTTCAGACCATTGCTGAATAAAAGTCTCAGGATCACGCTCATATAATTCGCGACGTTTGATAATTTCAATACGCGTCATTACATCACTTGGAGTTTTTACCTCGACAGACAAACCAAAACGATCTAATAATTGAGGGCGTAATTCACCTTCCTCAGGATTACCACTGCCAATCAAAACAAATTTTGCAGGGTGACGAATACTCAAACCATCGCGCTCAACCACATTTTCCCCTGATGCAGCAACATCAATGAGCAAATCAACTAAGTGGTCTTCTAATAAATTGACCTCATCAATATATAAATAACCTCGATTCGCTTTTGCTAATAAGCCACTTTCAAATGACTTAACTCCTTGGGATAAAGCTTTCTCAATATCTAAGGAGCCAACAATCCGATCCTCAGTAGCGCCAAGTGGTAAATCCACTACTGGTGCATCAATTGTTTGGGATTTGAATTTTGTGCCAGTTGCTTTTAGGGCCGCGCAGTTACTACATAAAATCTTACCCATAGGATCGCAGTGATAGCTACAACCTTCAACAGCGCTCATTGATGGGAGTAATGCGGCTAAAGATCTGACCATTGTTGACTTACCCGTTCCACGATCCCCAAACACAAGGACTCCCCCAATACTTGGATCTATAGTCGAAAGAATCATTGCCAATTTCATTTCTTCTTGGCCAACAATTGCTGTGAATGGAAAATTTAAAGCCATGTCTCTTACCTCTTATATTACTTTCCGTTATTTTGAAGTTAATGGTTAATCTAACATACATTTTTACAGTAAAAATTGATCAACCTTAGTGTTTTCCCTAAGAATTGAATTTAATGTGTAAATTATAATTGACATTAATTATGTAATTTTATAAATTAATCACTTAATTCGTATTTTTGCCACAGAAAAATGAAGTGGCTTTCATTAGGTCATCCTCATTAGCTTTTTTGTAATAAAACTTTTTAAATTAAAGAGTTTTAAACATCCATCCTCTCTGGTTAGGGAGTTGGTAAATTAGAAATTCTTGGACAACAATGTTCAAGCCATAATAAATAGGAGATGATGTGATTCCGTTAGTGACTAAGGCTATTGATTTAATAAAGCCTAAAAATTCTTCTCAAGCTCCTGTTATTGCACATTTATCGTACCGCAGTAAGGCTTTGCAAGCTTTTAATGATGAGGAATTAATTGAGCTGGAATCAGCAGCTTCTGCTAATAATAAAAAATTAGGAGTTACTGGAATCTTTCTATACAACAATGGAGATTTTTTTCAATCCATTGAAGGACCACCGGATAAACTTGATAATATTTGGGCAAAAATTCTAGCTGATGATCGACATTTCATCACAGAAATTCAGCCATTAAGCTTTTCCCCTTTCAGATTGTATTCCGGCTGGAACATGAAGCTTTTTAAACAAAAAAATGTCTATAAAGATTCGATTGATCTATACAACCCAAAAGATAGAATCTCGGACCTATTATTTAATCTCGTTCGAGAAGATATTTGGCCAGCTCTTTTAAAGAATCATGAAATAGATTCGTTTTCTACGGTTAGTGATAATTACGAAATACATCGCCTAGCAAAACTTCTGATAACTGATAAGACAGATTTGCCTGAAAAAATGTTACAAACTTATTTTCAGAAAAACAACCAATCCTTAGGCAACTTTTATTCATTCGTCATTGCCCCTTTAGCCATAAATTTAGGGGACCTCAGTGCGGAGGACTTATTTAATGATTTTGAGGTGACGATTGCGCTAAATCGTGCCTTGGTCTTTTTTAGAAAAATACGCCACTTTCACTCTAGTACTTATTTGAGTAACTCACCTAAAGTAACCGTTGCTAATATGCCTGGGGAACAACATATTATTTCAAGTGTGATTGACTATGAAATCCTCTGGCAAGCTGGTATGGATGTAACGCTTAATTTCTCTAAAACAGATGAGGAACTTTTAAAATACGTTAACACCAATAATATCGATGTATTAGATTTATCCCAAAGCCCAACCATTTTTAAATCAGGCCAATTAGCACGATTAAAAAATCTCATTGGGCATATTCATGAGTTCTCTTTGAACCCTAAGATCGTTGTATTACTTAAGGGGCGTGGTTTCTCTAATCTTTCAAAAAATCATGAAGATTTTGGTGCTGATTTGATTTGCAATGTAACGAATGAGTTGAAAAAAGATGTGCTCGATGCCTTTAATAAATCTTTAACCATACCTAGACCTATTAAAATTTTGGAAAAATTAAAGACCATAATTCACTAAAGCATTTTTGGAAATGAGAGCGGTTTCAAATTTTTGGAAAAGAAATTTTTCTACTCTTTTAAAAAATCCCTTAAAAAAGGCAAACTTCTTTTAGGATCTTCTTCGTGAGGTAAATGTCCTATGTCAGGGATTTTTTGTAATCTAGCCTGCGGTATGAGATTTAGATAATCCTGCGCGTTTTGAATTGGAATCATGCCATCCTTTTCACCCCACAGAAGAAGCACTGGGCAATGAATATCTTTTAAATACAAATTAGGGTCTTTTAAAACAGTCTGGCGCATCCTATCGACCATTGCACGACGGTTTCCTGGCAATAAAGCTAATTCATAATACCGATCAAATAAAGACTGAGTTAAAACACTTTTATTTGCATAAGCAAATTCCAAGTTTTCTCTAAACATAAATTTAGGAAAAACATACTCAATGGCATTCATGTAGGAGGGAACTTCTGGAGCTTTGTTGTATATCATCCCTGGACTTTCAAACCCATCCGGAGAAATTAAAACAAGTTTTGATACACGCTCTGGAAATTTTGCTGTGAAATACCATGCCATCCTTCCACCAATTGAATTTCCAACAATATTAACTTTCTTCAGTTTTAACTGATCGATAATTTCCAAAAGAAGTAAGTTCGTTCGATCATCGGAATAATCCCCCTTCTGATCTGGCCCACTTAAACCAAACCCTGGTAGGTCAAAGCGAATAACCCGGTAGTCTGCGTTCAAATCTTTTGACCATTCTTCCCAAGTATGTAAACTAGCCCCGAAGCCGTGAATAAAAACAATGGCGGGGCCATTTTTATTGCCAGTATCTTGAAGATGGATTCGGTCACCATCGACATTGATAAACTGACTTGAGGAATTGCTGTATTTTTCTTCTAACTCAACTTTTTTAAGATCAGATGTCCAAAATACAGCAGTGGCTACTGCCACAGTAATGCCTAAGAGCATCAATAAAATTGCAAAAATGCGGAGTATAGTTTTCATTTATTAATGGCTAAGTTTTAAAATTGAAATTACTTAAAAAATAAGCATAATCCAATAACCCAAATGAAAATATTTCTCACAGGATCTTTAGGCTTTGTCGGCAAACATTTGGCTCGATTTTTAAAGAATCAAGGACATGACATTATCAGTCATGTTAGAACTTCGCACCAAAACCTTTTTCTCGACAAAAATCTTAACCTATCCAATGTTGACCTGTTTGATGAAAAATCCTTGATTACTGAATTGCAAAATATTGACGTTGTGATTCATTGTGGTGCATTCGTTGCAACCTGGGGAAAAGAAGAGGATTTCTATCGCAATAATGTTTTGCTCACTCAATCCATCATTGAAAGCGCCAAAAAAGCAGGAGTGCAACAGTTAATTTATTTAAGTTGCGCATCAGTGGTCATGAATCAACCCCGAGCACTATTAAATATTTCAGAATCTCTAAAATCAACTCATATTGATGGTTTGCCTTATTCAAAGTCAAAAGGCATGGCTGAGCAATTAGTTTTAGATGCTGGTAAGGATGGTTTAAAAACGATTGCTCTTCGCCCCACCTTTATATGGGGCCTAGGTGACATCGTGGACCGCCAAATTGGTAAGGCTGCTCAGGCAGGGAAATTTGGATGGTTTAATCAAGGTGATTATTTGTTTTCAACTTGTTACATCGAAAATTTGAACGAAGCCATTGCACGGGCATTGCAATCAAATCAAACTGGGGAAGCCTATTTCATTTCTGATGGACAGGCTATTAGTTATCGATCATTTATGGAAAAAAGATTACAAATTAGTGACTATCCAATCCCAAGCCTTTCGTTCCCTCATTGGTTTGCTTGGGCTCTAGCAAAATTCACTGAAAATGGTTGGAAATATTTACCGTTAAAGGGTTCGCCGCCTATCACGAGAGAAATGGTGAGACTGACTGGATATGCATTTACAGTATCAATTAAGAAAGCCTCTCTTCATTTAGCGTATCAGCCTAAATACTCAGTTACCGAGGCTTTAGAACATCTTTCAGGGTTATTACCTAAGCCATGAATTGTGTGAAATAATCATAAAGGCTAGAAATATACAATAAAGAAAACATGATAGAAAATAAAGACAACATGATAGAAAACGATATTTTTTTAAGGGCTTGTAGGTACGAAGAAACCGACAGGACACCAGTCTGGCTTATGAGACAAGCGGGTAGATATTTACCTGAGTATCAAGCTACACGAGCAAAAGCTGGTAGCTTTTTAGGTCTAGCTAAAAATCCTTCCTATGCTGCCGAAGTGACACTTCAGCCACTAGATCGTTATGATTTAGATGCGGCAATTTTATTCTCAGACATTCTCACAATTCCAGATGCAATGGGATTAGGTCTGAGTTTTGTCAATGGTGAAGGTCCACAATTCTCCAACCCACTAAATTCAGAGCAAGCAGTTCTTAATCTGCAAGTTGCTGATATGGGTCAACTTGATTACGTATTTAATGCTGTAAAAGAAATCAGAACCGCATTGATGCGCAATGGTAAACAGCGCGTTCCACTAATCGGGTTTTCTGGTAGTCCTTGGACACTTGCTTGCTACATGATTGAAGGTAGTGGTTCAAAAGACTTCTTAAATACGAAGAAAATGTTATACAACCGACCTGACTTAATGAATCGTATCTTAGATATTAATGTGGAGTCTGTTGCCCAGTATCTCGAACTTCAAATCGATGCAGGTGCGCAAGCAGCAATGATCTTCGACACATGGGGTGGAATGCTAAGTAGCGGTGACTATCAGAAATTTTCATTAGATCCGATGGCTAAAATCATCAAACGAATTAAATCTAATAAGAAGTATGAATCAGTTCCAGTGATCATCTTTACCAAAGGTGGTGGTGGCTGGCTACCGACCATGGCAAACTCAGGAGCAGATGTCATTGGACTAGACTGGACCATTGAGTTAAAGCTAGCTAGGGAGACTCTTGACCAAACAGGTAAAAAAATTGCAATACAAGGAAACGTTGACCCACTTCTTTTACTAGCTAATCCAAAAGAAATTGAGAGAAGAGTTACTGAGAGTATTTTGAATCTTGCCGATGCAAAAGTTAGTGGCTCCCATCCTCTGAATGGGCATGTCTTTAACCTAGGGCATGGCATCAATCAATTGACGCCTCCGGAACATGTACATAGTTTAATTGCAGCAGTCAAAAATGCCTCGACTAAATTAAGAGGAAAATAATGAGCCAGCCAAATCCCCCTAGCCGTCTAGTTATTGCATCTCGTGAAAGTCGCCTAGCAATGTGGCAGGCAGAGTATTTACGAGATTGCCTTAAAAATCTTTATCCAGAATGTGACGTCCAGATTCTTGGCATGACGACCAGAGGTGATCAAATATTAGATAAAGCCCTTTCCAAAGTTGGCGGAAAAGGCCTTTTTGTTAAAGAGTTGGAAACTGCTATGGAGGAAGGGCGAGCAGATTTAGCTGTGCACTCTCTGAAGGATGTTCCGATGGTGATGCCAGAAGGTTTTGAGCTGGCCTGCGTCATGGCTCGTGAAGATGCGCGTGATGCGTTTGTCTCCAATAACTTTAAGAGTCTAGAAGAGTTACCTGCTGGTTCTGTTGTTGGAACCTCAAGCCTGCGCAGAGAATCCATCTTAAAATCGCGTTTTCCGCACTTAGTCATTGAGCCACTTCGTGGCAATTTAGATACACGTCTAGGTAAATTAGATAGTGGTGCATTTCAAGCAATTATTTTGGCCGCTGCAGGTCTAAAACGCTTAGGCTTGGCAAATCGTATTGCTGCATTTTTACCCCTCGATATTTATACTCCCGCACCGAGTCAAGGGGCATTAGGTATTGAAACCTTAAGCAGTAATCCTCAGATTAAAGATTGGTTAGCCCCTTTAAATGACTTACCTACCCTCTTAGCTGTTTCTGGCGAAAGAATGGTTTCTCGTCAGCTCGGCGGCTCCTGTGAAGTCCCACTGGCAGCTTATGCGACTTGGGAAAATCAACAAATGCAAATGCGTTCTTTTGTCGCCAGTATTGATGGAAGTAAAATTTGTAAGGCATCTGGACAGGCAACAGTCAATACTGTTGCCGATGCGGAAAAACTCGGCTTAAGTCTTGCTCAAGAATTATTGGCTCAAGGTGCAGAGAAATTTATTAAATCACCAATCTGATTAATACAGATTGATTTACTGTCTTAAAAAAAATCCTAAAGAATTAAACTTTCTTTTTATTCTCTAGGATTTTTTTCGATTAGAATCTTAATATAAAAAGAGTTAAACTCAAAAAATATTAGGAGACACCATGACAGATCTTTCACAGATCTCATCTGATTTGCCATTGCTGACGCAATATGTTGCGAACTTTTCTACACAATTAAAACTTTCTGATCTCTCAGATGATGTTAATGAACTAGCAAAAAAATCCATTTTAGACGCCATAGGCGTTTCTCTATCTGGCTCTATTTCAGAACCTAATAAAGTGCTAGAAAAATATTTACAAAGCCTCCATTGCAATGGTCCTTCGACAGTCATTGGTTCAAATTTAAAACTGTCTCCCAGATTTGCTGCCCTTGCTAATGGCACTGCCATGCATGCAGATGACTATGACGATACTTTACAAGCTGAGACCGGTAGGTTTCAGGGAATACACCCTACCTCGCCAGTACTAGCAGCACTCTTGGCTTATTCAGAAACCACACAAGTATCTGGCAAACAATTTTTAAAAGCCTTTCAAGTTGGTGTAGAGGTTTCTTGTAGATTATTTGATGCAACCCATGTTAACCACATTTTGCATGGCTTTCACTCCACTGGAACCTGCGGCATGTTAGGAGCCACCGTTGCCTTAGCTCATTTACAGAATTTCGATAACCAGGCAACAGCAATAGCTCTCGGCATTGCTGCTAGCCAAGCTGGTGGTTTACAAGAAAACTTTGGCACGATGGTAAAACCATTTCATGCTGGCCGTTCTGCTGAAGGGGCAATAGTTTCGGTAGATCTTCAAAAAATAGGCTTTACAGCATCGCCCATTATTCTAGAAGCGAAGAGAGGTTTCTTTCAAGCTTTAGGTGGTGGCTATGAAGCCAGTCGTCTTATTGGAAAATTAGGCAACCCATGGTCATTTTTAGACCGAGGAGTTTGGCTAAAGCCCTACCCAACCGGTAGCCTAGGACATCCAGCAATGACGGCAATGCATGAGTTAGTTCTTGAACATAATATTCAAGTAAAAGACGTACAGAAAATCATTCTTAAAACTAGTCAAAATATTCATCACACTTTACTGCATCATCAACCGAAAACGGAACTTCAAGCTAAGTTTAGCTTAGAGTTTTGTTTAGCTGCGCTCTTGGTAGATAGAGCTTGTGGACTCAATCAGTTTCATGATGAATATGTCAATCTCCCAGATATTCAATCAGCTATTCAATTAATCGAATACAGCTCTTTCACCCCAGAGGAAGAGAAAAATAATCAGCATACGATTGTGACGAGTTTCGTCTCTATTGTTCTTAAAAATGGTGAAAGTTATTCAGTACGAAAAGATTTTGGTAAAGGCAATAAAGCCAACCCAATGAGTGAAGCTGAGATTGCGGATAAGTTCAGAGAATGCTCCGAGTATCGTAAATGGGATAGTGAAAAAACTGAAAAAGCCATCAAATCCATAAAGAACATAGAGGCTTTAGATGATATGCGCCAATTAACACAATGGTTGGGATCATGAGGCTACCAATCAGCATCAAAATTACTTATGCCATCTTGCCGTTTTTCTTTTTATTCTCTATCTCTCATGCTGTAGAGCCTTCTAACGATGCCATCAATTACCCAAACAAACCTATTCGCTTAATCCTACCTTTTCCTGCAGGGGGTGGTACTGATAACTTAGCAAGAATTATGGCGCCAAAGTTATATAAATTACTGGGCCAACCAGTCATCATTGATAACCGTCCTGGTGCTTCTGGAAATATTGCTACTGAGGCAGTAGCTAAAGCCAATCCTGATGGTTATACCATTCTCATGGGGTACAACACTTCCCTTACTTTTAATCCTTTAATTTTTCAGAACCT
>CAISYI010000287.1 GCA_903889595.1 uncultured beta proteobacterium | reverse complement strand
TTATTTTTCAGTTCACCATTATCGAGCTATGTTACCGGCACTGTCATCCCTGTTGATGGTGGTTCAAGTCGTTTTGCTTTTTAACGATTAATCTCTAAAAAAAACTGATTTTAGCTAGTGGTGAAAGCTGCTAGCTAAACCAGATACCAAGATTAGTTACGCGTTATTGCGTCAATATCTACTCCGACTGTCATAGCCGCTTTTTTAACCGCATTCCAAGTATCTTGAGGAATTTGAATCCCTTCTTGAATCCTTTTTTGGTGAGTTTTCGCCTCTGGTTCACCAGGTAATAAAACCTCATCAAAACCTTTTGCTGGCGGAATAGCTTTAAACTTTTTGATCGATTTTTGTAAGGCTTGGTTATATTGTTCCATTGGCTGAAATAGCGAGGCTTTCAATGCAAAAATAAAGATACCGCTGCGCTGAGTCACTCCAGGAAAATACTCTGACCCAACCAATGGTCCACTCATGAGTTCTGCCATGACAGCTAAAGCGTAGCCTTTATGACCACCAAATGGCAGCATAAAACCACCATCAAAAAAATCATTAGGGTCAGTTGAAGGATTGCCGTTTTTATCAACTAAACAATTGGGTGGTAATGCTTCATGCTTTGCTTTTGCTACCTTGATTTTTCCAGCGGCTATTGCTGATGTTGCAAAATCTAAAGTAACATGAGGTCCCTCTTGATTGGGTAAGGAGATTGCTATTGGATTAGTTCCTAATAGTGGCGCAGCGCCTCCATATGGCGCCGTCATGGGTCGATCAACAGTACCAATCGTCATGAACATGACAACTCCTTGTGCGGCAGCTCTCTCCGTAAAAACAGCTAACCTACCAGTGTGTGCGGCTTGCACAACCGAAACTGCACAAACACCCACTTCTAATGCTTTTTTAATGGCGATATCTGTCGCAAAATTTCCTACTACTTGGCCAAAGGACCAGTTCCCTTTCACGACTGCACTGGTTGGGGTTTCTTGAAGGATTTCGGGATTTGCAGATGCATCAATTTCCCCATCCTTAATACTTTGTAAATATTCAGGAATTCGTAAAATACCATGGGAATCGTGACCAGCCAAATGATTGTCGACCAAAATATCTGCAATCTGCTGCGCATCTATCGGATTAGCGCCTGCAGCTGTAAAGATGGTCTGTACTACTTGATTAAGATCGGTTGCGGGTAATTGCTTCATGGCAAATTATTCTGTTTGAGTTGTTGAGATTAGAAGTTCATTTAATGGTAATCTTATCTTATAACGAAAATTACTAAGGAGAACAAAAATGCTAATCAAGCCATCCTCATTACTT
The DNA here is from genome assembly GCA_903889595.1 of uncultured beta proteobacterium. Taxonomy (GTDB): domain Bacteria; phylum Pseudomonadota; class Gammaproteobacteria; order Burkholderiales; family Burkholderiaceae; genus Polynucleobacter. The sequence goes on along the minus strand of CAISYI010000287.1, from coordinate 13,237 downwards.
AAAAAATTTCTATTTTGCTTCTGCTTGTTTATGAGCCTATTCAGTTTTGCGCAAAATAGCTACCCCAATAAAGCCGTTAATCTGATTGTGCCATTTCCACCTGGAGGGGCAGCGGATCAACCTTCACGATTGATTTCGCAGGCCTTGTTTAATGTTTGGCAACAGCCAGCTGTTGTCTTTACCAAGCCCGGAGCCGGAGGTGCAATTGGGACAGCTTTTGTTGCTAATTCTACGGCTGACGGATATACCCTTTTAGCAACCAATCCGTCCATAATTATCGTGCCAGAAGCTGATCGCATGTTCAGTAGACCGCCCACCTTTGACATCACTAATTTTGCTCCTTTAGCATTATTGGTTGCTGATCCAATAGTACTTGTAGTGAAAGCTGATTCTCCATGGAAAACTTATAAGGATTTTATTGCTGACGCAAAAGCAAAACCAGGTGAAGTAACTTACGGCTCTTCAGGTGCCTATAGTGCATCTCATATACCAATTGAAATGCTAGCAAACGCTGCTGGTGTCAAGTTAAGACATATTCCTTTTGCCGGAGGTGGGCCTGCGATTCTTGCTGTTCTAGGCGGTCATATATCAACCACAGCTAGTTCTCCTGCTGCAGTCGTAAGTCAAATTAAATCGGGTGCATTAAGAGCCCTAGTTGTAACAGGTAACAAAAGATTAGCAGCATTGCCTGACGTGCCAACAGCGATTGAGTTAGGCTATAAAGATGCTGAGTTTTATTTGTGGATTGGCTTATTTGCCCCCGTAAAAACACCCCCAGATGTTTTACAAACAATTCGTAATGATTTAAATAAAGCGATTACTCAAGATAATGGATTTAATCAGAATATGCAGAAGCTTGGTGCCACAACAGACTATCGCGACGCGCCTGCTTTTAGTGAGTTTTTAATTAAAGATGCTGAGCGAATCAAATCTACCATGGTAAAAATCGGTAAGGTGGACTAGGACTGAACTGTCTGAGCTCAGTCCTCATTCAATTAGGATTCCTTAATAACCATCGATGGGTGAATATCCGCAATACTTGGGGCACCCATTTGCTGCATAACGCCCCTAAACTCCGTTTGTAAAATATCCATCACTTTTTCAACGCCAGGCTGACCAAACGCTCCTAGCCCCCATAAATAGGGGCGACCAACACAAACTGCACTAGCGCCCAAGGCAAGAGCCTTAAAGATATCCGAGCCGCGCCTTACACCACTATCAAATAGGATAGGAACTTTTCCCTTGGCAACTTTTGCCACTTCCGGTAAACACTCAATCGATCCGCGTCCACCATCTTCACTACGTCCACCATGGTTAGATACATGAATACCGTCAACACCATACTTTAAGCATAAAGTAGCGTCCTCTTCTGTAAGAATCCCTTTTAATATAATTTTCATTTTGGTTGTGTCGCGAACTTGCTTTATAAAGTCCCATGTCATATTGGACGATTGCATACTCTTCACGCCGGACATGTCGATACCGTCATAGTTTGGACGTTCTTGTGCACTACCAATTCCATGCACATGGCAACCAGCACAGTTTCGAGGATCTAACTTTTTAAGTCTAAAAAAGGTTTCTTGATTACGTCCGCCATTTCGGTCCACAGTAATTTCCAGAACCGGTGCACCCGCTCTTTCTACGCGGCGAATAACCTGTTTTGCTACCTCAACACTAGAAGTCGCGTAAAGCTGGAACCAAACTTCACCTTGTCTTGCCGCAATCACATCTTCAATCGTTGAGGCACCTGCATTCGAGAGGACATTTAAAAAACCACCGGCTCTAGCCGCTCTTGCGACCGCAATTTCTCCCTCAGGATCATAAGCTTTATTACCACCTGTCGGTGCGATAATAATTGGTGTTTTCCATTTCGTACCAAATAAATTGACTGAGGTATCAATTTGACTTACATCACGCAATCGACGAGGACGTAATTGATACTTCAAAAATGCTGAACGATTTGCTCTTAACGTTATTTCATCATCAATTCCAGCTGCCATATATCCAAAATGCGCGGGAGGAACCTTTGTAAAGGCAACGGGTTCAAAATCAAAGACATTGATTGCGTCCTTTGGGCTTGCAATTAAGTCTAAGGGAGTATTTGGCGTCCAATTCATCGGATCGGGCCGCTTAGTAAAGTTTCTTATTAATTCCTTACTTTCCTGGGCAATCGTTTCTTGTCCGAGGCCAAGAGCAAATAAGGGGCTTGCAGCAAGCCAATTTAGAAATTGTCTACGTTGATCATGTAAATCATCTTGATGACTCATATATCTCCTTTTTTCATGTTTTTATTCCAAATAGTATTGCACAGTCTTTAATTGCGACCAATAAGGAAAACCCTTGTCATTTTTTGTTTTCACAATCAATCTTGAAGGCATATTCGGAAGTTTTCCGTCTTTTTCTAATCTTTATTTTTTACGCAACTTAATTCATAATTAACTATTACTTGGGGACACGATGAACACTAAACGAAAACTACTTTTAACAATGGGATCCGGTTTTATATCTTCTGCTTTTGCTCAAGAGATCAGGCCGAGTCAAACCAAAGAAAAAGGCCCTCTAGTTTGGATGAATATGGATCAATCAGAATTAGACTCAGCTTATGACCAGAGTGCTTATGCACCAAACATTCAACAAGTGATAAAACGCTATGCAATTAATAGTGAGATCACTCGCTCGCGCTTAGGCAATCCAAAAACATTTTCCTACGGTCCAACACCCATTGAGACGCTAGATGTTTTTCAATGCAATCAAGCCAAGGCACCGATAAATATTTTCATCCACGGCGGAGCTTGGCGGTCTGGCTTAGCAAAGGATTTTGCTTACAATGCTGAAATCTTTGTCAACGCTGGAGCACATTATGTAGTACCCGATTTTATTAATGTTGTCCAATCCAATGGAGACTTGATGCCAATGGCTGAACAAGTCCGCAATGTGGTTGCTTGGGTTTATAAAAATGCATCGAGTTTTAATGGTGATCCCAATAAAATTTTTATTTCAAGCCACTCTTCAGGGGCCCATTTGGCAGGGGTTGCGTTAACTACTGATTGGCAAAAGGACTTCGGCCTACCAATGAATATCCTCAAAGGTGGGGTTTTATGTAGTGGCATGTATGACTTAAAACCTGTGCGTTTATCAGCAAGAAGCTCTTATGTGAAATTTACGGACAGCGTTGAAAATGCACTTAGTTCACAACGACGCCTTGAGTATTTGAATACGCCGATAATTGTCGCTCATGGTAGTCTTGAAACCCCAGAATTTCAAAGACAAAGTCGTGACTTTGTTAAAGCGGTTAAGGAAGCAGGCAAATCTGCAGAGCTTGTGATTGGGCAACAATATAACCATTTTGAAATGCCTGAGACGTTAGCGAATCCTTACGGCATTTTAGGTAAATTAGTATTGAAACAAATGAAAATTGGGTGATAGATTTTTCCGTTGTCATTCACTAGCTAGGAGATTGCAATTTTAGTTTCAAGTATTCATTTAGCTTTTCCTGAGTTTAAATCTGCATTGAAGTCTCCGTCTATTTGAGAAGTCTTTTTAAATAGGTAGACTTTATTTGCCTTGCTGATCTAGATTCTTTAGTTTTAGGTGTTTTTTAATCCTCTTGGATGCATAACAACTTCAAGCTTTGTTGTTATTTTATTGTCCACAATGTTCGTCAGCGTACATACTGAGTCAACGATAAGCGTTATCTTCGTATCTACTGGCCTAACTACAAGGAATTAAAATAATGACATCTCCCATAAAAGTCCAGAACCATCTGTTTAGTTGCATCCCTAATCATGAATGGGAAAGACTTCTTCCGCACATTGAAAAAGTCGAAATGCCTCTCGGTATGGCAATGATTGAACCAGGCATGAAGTTGAGTCACGCCTACTTTCCAACTACAGCGATTGTGTCCATATTACATGAACTAGAAAATGGAACTTCCGCTGAAGTTGCCGCTGTCGGAAATGAAGGACTTGTCGGAATATCTATTTTTATGGGTGGAGGCACCACTCGTAGCTCCTGCATGGTCAAAAGTGCTGGCTACGGTTATCGCATTAAAGCCAAGGTTTTATTAGAAGAGTTTAATTATTCGGTAGAGCTGATGCATTTATTTTTGCGCTTTACTCAGGCATTAATTACTCAAATCACGCAAACAGCTGTTTGTAATCGACATCACCTACTAGAGCAACAGCTGTGCCGTCTATTACTAATTAATCTAGATCGCCTTCCCGACAATCAACTCTTTATGACCCAAGAACTGATTGCGAGATTATTAGGGGTTCGTAGAGAGGGCATTACGGAGGCAGCTTTGAAAATTCAGAGTGCTGGATATATTAAATACTCTCGCGGTCATGTCACTATTTTAGATCGCTTGGGGTTAGAGAGCCGCTCATGCGAATGCTATCAAGTTGTCAAAAAAGAGTATTTACGCCTCCTTCCAGAAACAGTAGCTGTTTAACAAATTATTCAAGTAAGTACCCATACGCTCGGTCATATACGAGCTATTTTTATCAATGATAAGGAAACTGAAATGATTGAAACGATTGCGGTTCTAATACTAATTCTTTGGTTAGCTGGTGTCATTACTTCGTATACACTCGGCGGCTTTATTCACATCTTGTTAGTGATTGCCTTGGTGATGTTTTTAGTCAGATTCATTCAAGGACGTAGGCTTTAATTGTCTTAAATTATCAGTTACGATAATCTAAGTTCCAATTTATTCAAAGGATATTTTTATGACGATCAGTGGAATGTGCCCTGTTGCTCACGGTGCCAATACGGAAGTAGGTAACAATCCAGTAGCTTGGTGGCCAAAGGCACTTAATTTAGATATCCTTCATCAACATGATAGTAAGACAAACCCAATGGGGCCGTCTTTTAGTTACCGAGAAGAATTAAAGAGTTTAGATATACCTGCCTTAAAAAATGACTTAAAAGAATTACTCATCACGAGTCAAAGTTGGTGGCCGGCAGACTGGGGCCACTACGGTGGACTGATGATTCGCTTATCATGGCATTCAGCCGGTAGCTACCGGATTGCTGATGGGCGCGGTGGTGGTGGTACCGGCAACCAACGGTTTGCGCCGTTAAACTCCTGGCCGGACAATACGAATCTAGACAAGGCACGTCGACTCTTATGGCCCATTAAAAAGAAATACGGAAATAAAATCAGCTGGGCAGATCTAATGATTTTAGCGGGTACGCTTGCCTATGAATCGATGGGACTTAAGACCTTTGGCTTTGCATTTGGTCGGGAAGATATTTGGCATCCAGAAAAAGATGTTTACTGGGGATCTGAAAAAGAATGGTTACAAAAAAGTGGTGGCGAAGGTAGTCGCTATTCAGGCGAGCGGGATTTAACCAACCCATTAGCTGCCGTAATGATGGGCTTAATTTATGTCAATCCAGAAGGGGTAGATGGTAATCCTGATCCTTTAAAAACGGCCCAAGATATTCGCATTACCTTTGCTCGTATGGCCATGAATGACGAAGAAACCGTCGCACTTACCGCCGGTGGTCATACCGTTGGTAAAGCGCATGGCAATGGTGATGCGACTCAACTTGGACCAGTACCAGAGGCAGCCCCGATTGAAGAGCAGGGTCTAGGTTGGATGAATCACAAGGTCAGAAGCGTTGGTGCTAACGCAGTTACCAGCGGTTTAGAAGGCGCTTGGACAACCCATCCAACAAAGTGGGATAACGGTTACTTCCGAATGCTACTCCAACACGAGTGGAGACTCACTAAGAGTCCAGCCGGTGCTTGGCAATATGAACCAATCGATATTAAAGATGAAGATAAGCCGATTGATGTTGAGGACTCCACAGTCCGTCGCATGCCAATCATGACGGATGCCGATATGGCCATGAAAATGGATCCAGAGTACCGTAAGATTTCAGAAAAGTTTAGTCAAGATCAAGCGTATTTCTCTGAAACATTTGCAAGAGCTTGGTACAAACTGACCCATCGTGATATGGGACCCAAAGTTAGATACTTTGGTCCAGACGTTCCTCAAGAAGAATTAATTTGGCAAGATCCTATTCCTCTCGGCTCTACTGATTACGACATTGAAGCAGTGAAAGCGAAAATTTTTTCCAGTGGACTTTCGATAAGTGACATGGTGACAACCGCTTGGGATAGCGCTCGGACTTATCGTGGCTCGGATAAACGGGGCGGTGCCAACGGTGCAAGAATTCGTTTGGCGCCCCAAAAAGATTGGATTGGTAATGAGCCCGAACGTTTAACAAGAGTTCTTTCAACGCTGGAAAAAGTTGTCAGTACGTTTGAGATTAGTATGGCTGATGTGATTGTCTTGGCTGGAAACATTGGAGTAGAACTAGCTGCCAAGGCTGCTGGTTTTGATGTGAAAGTACCATTCACAAAAGGTCGCGGTGATGCCACTATCAAAATGACGGATATTGATTCATTCGAAGTTCTTGAACCACTCGCCGATGGTTATCGAAATTGGATAATAGATCACTTTGAGGTTACGCCAGAAGAATTATTATTAGACCGGACCCAATTGATGGGGCTTACCGCCCAAGAAATGACGGTACTTGTGGGTGGTATGCGTGTACTTGGAGCCAATTACAACGATAGTAGACATGGTGTATTTACAGATAGAGTTGGTGTATTGACGAATGATTTTTTTATCAATTTAACCGATATGAATTACGAATGGAAACCAACCGGTCGAAATAATTACGCCATTATTGAACGCAATACTGGCAATACTAAATGGACCGCAACTCGGGTTGATTTAGTATTTGGCTCCAATGCTGTTCTTAGAGCTTATGCGGAGGTCTATGCTCAGGATGATTATCAACGTAAATTTGTCGATGATTTTATTGCAGCTTGGGTCAAGGTTATGAATGCAGATCTTTTCGTTTGACTTTAAAGCAATCCTTTTATTTTAATTAAATTTGGATTAAAGACTTGGATTGAACATTTTCTTTAGTTAGTTTTTCGCTACCCAAAAGTTCTGCTATTTCTAATAAAACCAAGCTGCCAGCAACCTTTGCTCCCGTTTTTTTAACTAGCTTCGCCGCTGCTATCAGTGTTCCGCCAGTGGCTAATACATCATCGATTAATAATACTTTGGCATCACTAGGCAATATATCCTGTTGTATTTCTAATGTGTCAGAACCGTACTCTAATCCATAACTCTCTACATATACTTTTTTGGGTAACTTATTCGGCTTTCTAGCCAAGACCAATCCTTTTCGTGAAACTTGAGCCAGTGCGGTGGCAAAGATAAAGCCCCTTGACTCTATTCCCAAAACATAATCAAAGTCATAATGATGGCTTAAATCATACAATTGACCTATTGCGTAATTAAATGCCATTTGATTAGCTAGTAATGGGGAAATATCTTTGAACATAATTCCTGGCTTTGGAAAATCAGGAACTGTGGGTAAATAATCTAATAAATTCATAAATATGAAAAACTCTTTTGTTGTAATTGTGGCTCTTGAAGAAGAATTCGATAGTAGCCTCTTATCTTCTCATATCCCTGTCGTCTATTCTGGAATTGGCAAAGTGAATGCATCCATTGCAACATTTAAAGCCATTCGCGACTACAAACCTAGCTTAATTATTAATTACGGCACGGTTGGAAAAATTACACCGAACATCTCTGGCTTAATACCGATAGGAACTGTCATACAGCGGGATATGATTGCCGAACCTTTAGCGCCTAGAGGCTCTGTTCCATTTTCTAGAAAGCCCAATCAACATGATTCCATTTTAGAGGGCAATATTTGCGGGACTGGGGACAGTTTTGTAACTCAACGTGATGATTGGCTAATTCAAAATGGAATTGATGTTGTAGATATGGAGCTTTTTGCCATTGCTGCAGTCGCCCATGAACATCAAATAGACTGCTTATCTTATAAATTTATTTCAGATGAGGCAAACGAGTCCTCAGGTCATGACTGGTCAAAACAAGTCAGCCAAGGTCAACAACTCTTTTTAGAGAAATTAGATCTTCATCTGAGAAGCCTAAATCAATAAAAACTTCGTAAACCCACAATTGATTCAAACTCTAAAGTTTTTATACCAAGGTTTCATTTCTTAATCAGAGGACACTTGCTTTCGGCTAAAGATGCAAACGCTTGGCTACCTGGTATGGTTTGTTTAAGCGTATATAAGTCCCAAGGGCTTTTACTTTGCTCAGGAGCTTTTACCTGAAACAAATACATATCATGCACCATCAGACCATCTTCACGAAGCACGCCATTTTTTGCGTAAAAATCATTAATCGGCATTGACTTCATTTTTGCCATGACAGGGCCGGCTTCAGATGTTCCTGCTGCCTTAACTGCTTTCAAATAATGCATGACGCCCGAATAGGTACCCGCTTGAATCATGGAGGGCATGCGCTTATGGCGATCAAAAAATCTTTGCGACCATGCACGAGTTTCACTATTCATATCCCAGTAAAACGCCTCTGTTAACTGAATCCCTTGCGCAGTCTCTACTCCAAGCCCATAAACGTCGGTTACATAGGTTGTTAAGCCAACAATTTGTTGTTTCTTATTTTTTAATAAGCCAAATTCTTTTGCACCTTTAATTGCATTTACTGCATCTGTTCCAGCATTGGCAAGGCCAATCACCTTTGCGCCGGAAGCTTGAGCTTGCAATAAAAATGAGCTAAAGTCAGAAGCATTGAGTGGGTGTTTGATTGAGCCCAGTACTTTACCACCCGCTGCTTTAATAACGTCCGTGGTATCTTTTTCTAATGAGTGCCCAAAAGCATAATCCGCAGTAATAAAGTACCAGCTATCACCACCTTGTTCAATTACAGCTTGACCAGTGCCATGTGCCAAAGCATAAGTGTTATAAACCCAGTGGGCTGTTCGATCATTACAATCTTCATTAGTAATGCGACTAGAGCCAGATCCGGTATTAATCACTATTTTATTTTTTTGTTTTGCAATACCCATGACCGCCAATCCCACATTACTCGCAGCCAAATCTAAAATGACGTCGACTTTTTTGACGTCATACCATTCTCTAGCGATGGTTGATCCAATATCCGTTTTGTTCTGATGGTCTGCAGAAATCAATTCTATGGGTACCCCTAATACCGATCCACCAAAATCTTCAATTGCCATTTTTGCAGCAATTACACTACCAAGTCCTCCCATTCCAGAATAAACACCAGACTGATCATTCAGTACTCCAATTCGCACAGCTCCACTTGGTACTTTTGAGTCTTGAGAAAAAGCAACTTGTAGAACGAATAAGGTCGCTGTTATAGAAATTAGGTGGATCACTTTTTTCATTTGTCGCCTCTCGGATTTTCGTACATTATCTAGTTAATTTTAGACTGCCTCTACTATTCGAATATCTCGGACAGCGGTATTGCCAAGTGCTTTTAATGCTGCTTGATATCCTTCGCTGTTATACGCTGTCATTGCTTTCTCAAGACTTTCGAATTCAATTAAAACTACTCGTTGTTGAAGACCTGACTCAATAATTTGCACTGGATTACCCCTAGCTATAAAAACACCTCCATGTGCTGTCATTGCTACTGAAGCTAATTTAGCGTAAGCAGCTAAAGCCTCTAAATCTGAAACTGATTTATATACGCTCACCCAATATACTTTTGCCATCTAATAAGCCTCCAAAGTCATCATGAATAGAAATCCTCACAACTTAAATCAAATGAAGATAGAGTGATTTCTGTATTTTTAAAGCATTTTTATATTGTTCACCACTTCCTTTATACATACATCAAGATAAACCCTAGCGTATTCGTTTTTTTCTAACAAATTCAAGTACTCATTTTTAATTTGCTTATAAAATCAAATTCAACAAACCAATCTGACCCAACCCATAACGATTTTTCAATCTGTTAAGATTAGTATTATTCTCAACTAGCATATTTGGTGTTTTTTGTCTTCTCACATTGCTTCTCTATTTAAAGGTACTACCCACTTCATAACAGGTCTTTTTATCACGGTCCTGCCGTTCTATGCTTTGGGACAATCTTCAGATATGAATCAGGAAATTGCCGATCCTGAACAGTGGAGTATCCATGGGCAAGCCACCTACATCAATCAGTTTAAAAATAATTTCGACTCTCCTTACTTTGGTCCAAAGAGTCTTCTAAATAAATCGGAAGGTGATATTGCTAAAAGCTATACCGTTTCAGCAACTGCTTATTTAGGAGCTAGGTTGTGGAGTGGGGGAGAGGTCTATTTCAATCCGGAATTATTCGAAGGTATTCCCTTTTCTAATCTTAGTGGATTAGGCGGTTTTAATAACGGTGAACTTCAAAAAGGGACTGCCATTCCTCCCATCTATTACATGGCAAGAATGTTTTTACGTCAAACTTTTAATTTAGGGGGCGGGCAAGAATACATTGCGGGTGCACCCAATCAGTTAGCTAGTAATGTTGATAAGCGTCGTCTCGCTATTACTTATGGAACATTCTCAACATTAGATTTCTTTGATGCAAATACGTATAGTCATGATCCGCGTACACAATTTTTAAACTGGTCTTTAATGGCTAGTGGTGCTTATGACTATGCTGCAAGCTCCCGTGGTTACACCTATGGCCTACTTGCAGAGTATTATCACGACGCCGAGTGGGTTCTTCGTATTGCCCGTTTAGCGATGCCAAAATCACCAAACGAATTAGATCTTGATTATGGTCTTACTCAGCAATATGGTGACCAAGCTGAAATCACACACTCTCACACTATCGATAATCAACCCGGAAAAGTAAGGTTTTTACTTTTTAGAAATCGTGGACTCATGTCTACCTATACCGATGCAATTAACTTTGGCGTATCAACGAGTACAACGCCTGATATTTTTAATACTAGATACGCCTATCAAACTAAATGGGGTTACGCCTTTAACGGTGAACAAGCGATTACTCAAAATATTGGAGCATTTGCTCGGTGGAGTTGGAACGACGGTCAAACTGAAACACAAGCATTTACTGACATTAGTAATTCATTATCTGGTGGACTTTCTATCAAAGGCACATATTGGGGAAGGTCTCAAGATACAGTTGGGATTGGAGGCGCAATCAACGGTATTTCTGCTCAACAAATTGGATATCTTCAACAAGGTGGCGTCACGATGTTTATCGGTGATGGAAAATTAAATTACAAGAAGGAACAAATAGTTGAAACTTTTTATAATTGGAATGTTTACCAAGGCTTCTCTCTTTCAGCCCACTATCAACGAATAGATAATCCTGGATATAACGCTGACCGTGGTCCAGTTCACTTTTATGGCATTAGGGCTCATATTGAAAAATAATCATATTATTCATTTATGATTAATTTACGCTTACCTCTCTATTATTTAATGTCTTACTTTTTGATTAATCCTAAAATCCTAAAAAAAAGCTTCTTTCTACTTTGGCTTTCTAGTTTTTATAGCCATAGTGCCCCTTTTGAAATCAAGGTACACGATGAGTTAATTGCTGAATACCAGCAATCTGCTTATGAAATAGAAACCAACCTTTATCCAACGCTTATCTCACCAAATCAAAAAGCAAATGTCTTTCAAACAAGGCTTGAATATGGTTATGGAATTGCTCAGAACAGTGAGTTGGGTATAAACGTTTATCTTAGTAATTACAACGGGGAAAATTTTTTTAATGGTGGAAAAATTAGTCATCTATATGTTCCTACTCACGACGAAAATGGTTTGTGGCATTACGGTGTAAAAAACGAAATTAATTACATTAAAGATATTGGAGGGGAAGAAACCGTTTTTTACGAATTTACGCCAATCTTTGCCGTGCAACTTCAGGATTGGCGATTTGTCATTAATCCGAGTGTTGATGTGACCTTGAATAAAACGAGTTATATGAGTTTTTCACCATCAGCAAAACTGACTCACAGCTACAACCATAAGATTGATTTAGGGATTGAATACTATACTGATAACTTACCATTTAAAAGCTTGAGTAACATCTCTCAACAGCCCAATACGGCTTACCTAGTGACGAACGTCAAACATGGGACATCACTATTCCATTTTGGTGTCGGCAAAGGCTTAACATCCTCAAGTGATAGTTGGGTACTCAAAATGATTGCCTCATTTAATTTTGATTAAATTTTTCTAGTTAATAATTCAATAAGGTTGTCGTTTTGAACGACAAAATAATCCAACTATCAGCAATGCTGCCAACATCTCAGCAACCCAAAATCCGAAAACATCATTTGGGGCAATACCGACAAAGGTATTAGTAAAGCATCTTGCTAAGGCAACGGCTGGATTAGCAAAGAATGTTGATGAGGTAAACCAATAGCCTGCTGTAACCGTTAAGGCAACGAGCATCGGGACCTTATCTTTTGCCTCTTGATCGCCAATACGAATCACCGAGAGTAATACGAGTGTAGATATAATTTCACTGACCCAAATACCCACGCCAGTTCTTACCTTCGTTGACTCCTGAATAATCGGTAAGCTAAACATTAAATGCGTTAGCCATATTCCTGCGATTGCACCACTGAACTGACAAGCCCAGTAACCGAACATCTTTTTCATATCAAGGTGTCCTAGCCTCCAAAACATCAAACTAACAACTGGATTGAAGTGCGCTCCTGAGATGGGTCCGAGCAAAACGATGAGAACATATAAGCCTGCCCCTGTAGCAATGCTATTACCAAGTAGAGCTACTGCTGCATTTCCAGCACCAAGTGTTTCACCCATATTTCCAGAGCCTGCCACGATGGCCAACAACAGAGCAGTTCCCATAAACTCAGCAAGATAGGATCTCATATTTTTGTATGAATCTCTTTTAGAGTCTTAGCATCTAAAGTTTCTAAAGGCAGGTCAGCTAAGAGGTCAATTCGTTTTTTAAGACCGATCATCACCTCTCTAAACGCATATCTTTTATCTTCATCAGTGCCTTGTGTTTGAGAGGGGTCAGGAAAGCCCCAGTGCGCTGAAGCAGGTTTTCCTGGCCAATAAGGACAAACTTCCCCAGCCGCATTGTCACAAACGGTAATAATGAAATCCATCTTTGGTGCTTCTGGTAAACCATACTCATCCCATGATTTAGATCGTAACTTACTCTCGTCATATCCCATTTCTATAGCCAACTCTCTAGCAAAAGGATTAACAGATGTGCCTGGGGTTGACAACTGTATAAAAAAACATTGCCTTTTATGATTCAATGTGCTATATTATTTTCATGAAATTAAGCGCTTGGGCAAAAACTAAGGGTATCTCTTATCGCAGTGCATGGAAAATGCATAAGAGCAATAAGTTGCC
>CAISYI010000286.1 GCA_903889595.1 uncultured beta proteobacterium | reverse complement strand
TCCTGCAGCTCCTACTTTGTTTTCAAAAACAAAGGGTTGTTTAAGTACTTTTTGTAACTTTGAACTAATTGCTCGGCCATATAAATCGACAGAAGAGCCAGCTGGATATCCTGTTAGCATTTTCACCGGTCGATTAGGATACTCCTGAGCAATAGCAGCAGAGATTCCAATCCAACACGTTAATAAAAAGATTAATGAATTCTTATTTACCATTTCTTGTTACTCCGTTGTCAAAAAATTAAACAAATTACTCTGCCTTCAAATTATATTTCTGTATCACTCTGCGCCAAATATCAGACTCGTTTTGTGCCATTCGCGTTAAATCAACTCTAGTAGACCATTGCGGTTCAGCGCCAGAGGCTTTGATTTTTTCATAAGTAACCTTATTCTCTAAAGTGCGCTTTATTGCATTATTCAAGTCATCAAGTACCATATTTGAAACATTTTTTGAAACGTAAATCGCACTCCAATTATTAAGATTCATACCTTTGAATCCCATTTCGTCAAAAGTTTTTACGTTCGGCAGTAAAGGATTGCGCTGAGGAGCTGCAATCCCAATGGCTTTTAAATTACCCGATTGAATATACGAGAGTACCCCAGGAATATCCCCAAAGAATCCATCGACATGATTCCCTAGTAAATCAGTAATCGCAGGTGCAGCGCCTTTATTGGGTACATGCGTAAAAGCTTTACCGGTGGAATCTTGAAATAAGGAGATTGCCATATGAGGCATGCTGCCAATACCTGAGGACGTTAAATTTAAACCGCCCTTTTTAAGCAGTGAACTCTTCAAAAATTCATCCACATCAGAAACAGGATTTTTCCCATTAACGACTAAAACTTCTTGATTGTTCACAACAAGGGAAACGGGAGCAAAGTTTTGTACGTCATAGGTTAATTTAGGATACAAATTAGGATTAATAGTAATTGCACCAGCCGTAGTTAGCCAGAGAGTTTTACCATCATTTGGAGCATTCAATACATACTGCGCTGCCACGGCTCCGTTGCCACCAGGTTTGTTTTCAACCAGAACAGTTTGACCTAATTCAACGCCTAATTGATCAGCTAATTGTCTGGCTAAAGCATCAGATGGACCACCGGGTGGAAAGGCAATTACGAGTCGCACCATGCCACTTGATTGTGCTTGAGTAGGAAGCTGAAACCCACATATTAATTGTCCGACAATTAAACATTTTAAGAAAAATGATTTATGTAATTTTATAGTCATAATTAACTCACTAATAATTGTTGAACAATATTCATATCAACATCCAAGCCTAAGCCGGGTTGGCTAGAAATATTAAAAAATCCATCCTGCGTCAAAACCGATTTGCCTAATGGATTGAGGTCCATTTGGCAAAAGGTATATTCCAAATAAATATCTTCTTTCTGCGCTGCAATCAGATGTGCAGTAGCAACTAAGCCAGGCCCCATGTAAGGGGAATGGGGTGCTAGTCGTATAGAGGTGTTTTTGATTAGCCCCATTACCTTCAACATCTCTGATACCCCACCAATTTTCGTCACACTAGGTTGCAAATAATCAACGGATTGCATAGTAATTAAATCTTTAAAATCAGAATACCCTAGTGCATTTTCACCTGCAGCGGTCGGTATATTACCTTCCCGTTTTACAAGGGCTAAACCTTCATGGTCTTCTGGAGGCCATACTGGTTCTTCAATCCAAAAT
>CAISYI010000285.1 GCA_903889595.1 uncultured beta proteobacterium | reverse complement strand
CCTTTAAAGCCCCTAATTTTTTTAGTCCAAAGATTCACACTGTTAATTGCGGGACTTTCAATCCACCTATAAGTAAAAAAAGCGATACTGATTAAGATTGGTGTAAGAATAAAAATAATGCTGGTGTACTCGACGGGACTGAGTTCTTGAGCGCGTTCCATACCAATGATGAATTTCATGGTGCAATAGAGAACTAATGGATGCAAGAGATAAATACTGAAGGAAATATCACCTAGACGACGCATTGGTCGAGCAGATAATAAACCAAAAAGGTTATTACCAGCAATGATTAAAGTGAAGGCAATCAATAAAAAAAACTTGTGCTTGCCAGTCAAGTGGATTTAACGATAATAGGATCGGTAAACTACAACTCGTAATCACGATAAGGCTAGCAATTGGGCGTTTAGCAAAAGATTGAACGAATCCCAATTGATATAAATAAACACTGAACATGCCTAAGAGAAATGGTAAATAAATACGATTTTTAGCCGCCAAAATAATGCCAAGAATTGCGATTAAATAACAAACTTTGGGTATTCTAATCCTGAACATCATTCCCCAAATAGGTAATAAAAAGTAAAAGCACCATTCATAAGGTAAAGTCCAAACGACACCTGCAAAAATCATCATGGCATCGATACCATTTAATTCTTGAAGGCTCAGTAAGCCAAAAAATAACCAATGAATCGCGTTTTCTCGAAGTTCTGCAATATCGTCAACTAAGGTGAAATTGGTTTCATAAGCAACAAAAGCGAACATGATAAAGACAGCAAAAAGGTAGAGCGGAGTGATTCTTAAAAAACGAGAAACATACAAACGTAACCAATCAAAATCTTTAGAGTTGGCATTGCTGGTAATTTTAGAAAAAAATAAGAAGGCAGTAATCATGAAAAACATGAGAACGGAGCCTGAACCAAAGTAATAAAAAAGAGAAGACGGAGGGCTTTGCCAAACCCCGTCTTGAATGTAAAAGTACCAAATCATTGAGTGATGCAAAAATACAAAGCTGGCTAATAAGCCTCGTAAACCATCTAAGGATTGCAAATGATTCTTCGATGAAGTGGATTGATTTAGATCCGGATGGGTAGTCGTTGTAGGCAGTAACTTATCCCAAAAGAATAAAGTTCCAACGACTATAAAGAGTAGAACTATAGTAAGTAGATGGATATAAATCATAAATTCTTACAACGATTAGAAATGAAATTAGTTTGATGATATTCTATTTGCATAATGACCATCGATTGAAAGCTTTTCAACATGACGACAATTAATAATGAAACTCCTGATGTAACCGATTGGAAACACGACGGTGTACGGGTAGTTCTAGGCAATCAACTTGACACAAATACTGCTCAGACTCCAGGTATGAATCGTGCGGCTGCGATTAATTTAGCCCGTGTTGGAGCGCAAAAATTATGGGCAGGTACTGTCACTATTCATCCTAATGCTAAAACTGGCGCACATCATCACGGTGCTTTGGAAAGTGTCATCTATATCGTGAAGGGTAAGGCCAGAATGCGCTGGGGCGATCAGTTACAGTTCACTGCCGAAGCAAGTGCTGGAGATTTTATTTATGTACCCCCATATGTTCCTCATCAAGAGATTAATGCAAGTACTGATGAAGCCTTAGAGTGCGTTTTAGTAAGAAGTGATAATGATGCAGTGGTCGTTAATTTAGATATTCCCTCAGTTGAAGTGCCAGAGAACGTTTATTGGGTTGATCCGACCCATCAACACCCGCATGATCATCCTCATTCCCATGATCATGCACCCCCCCATGAT
>CAISYI010000284.1 GCA_903889595.1 uncultured beta proteobacterium | reverse complement strand
TTTTCTTTTAAATCTTCGAGTAATACAAGTATCAAGGAAAATTTAGTAAGGAGGACTTTCAATAATGGTATGTGAGAGATGGTGCCCATTTTTATTCACCTTCACTAAAACCATATCTCCTACATTAACTATTTTCCCAGTAAATGCTTGGATATTTACATGATGTGTAACAAGAATGAGGGGCATCTTTGGGTTTTTAACTAAAGCATTCTGAATGAAGGTTTGCAAAGCTTGAGTCTGCTTTTTTTCTAAACTCATATCATCGAAAAAAGAACCCAAAGCTGGTTCAATTACTATTGGTCCTTTGTTCATGAGCGATGCTGTATCTAAACATCTGCACCAAGGACTACTAAATAATTTAGCCTCCTTAATTCCTTGTAGCACTAACCATTCCCCAATTACTTTAGCCTGCCTTTTCCCATCAGCCCCTAAGTTGCGCTGAGTAGAACATTGGCTAAGAGTATAACCAGCTGGATCGCCAAAGCCAGGGGCGTCCGCATGTCTCATTAATAGGACGTGCTGACCATCTTGCAAAAGATCTATTAATGCCGCTTTCACTGGTAAAACAGTCGAGAGAAATGCTATTAGAAGGACTTTTAAAATTACTTTATTTTTGAAATAACTCATATTTAAATTTGTAGTCTTAGTTTGATTGAATTAATTGTTTAGTTCAACTGTATCTTGAATCGAACTATTCTGCCAAATTCTAAAAATCAAATCCTAGTTGATTTTTATTAACGGTCTTCGTATTTTTTTTAGTGTTTTTTTCTTGATTTTTTCGTGATGCATGTTTGATTACTATAGCCGATTTACCTGCTTTTACTAATGGCTTTTGTCGTCTTGCATGCAAGCGTTGCTTGGACTCGATGAGTGACAACTTCAAGTCCACCTTTGGAGCAGGCATTTCTACCCCTAGTTTTACCCCTGAATTTATTTGCACTTGTTCAGTCATTAGCCAAGGCTCAAATAACCATGAATCTGGAACTTTACGCATAGGAGGCAACCACTTTCTTACAAAATAGCCCTTAGGGTCGTGATCCTGAGCTTGTTTTATTGGGTTGTAAACTCTAGTTGTATTGATGCCAGTAGTGCCTGATTGCATTTGTAGCTGGCTCCAATGAATACCGGGTTCATAGTCTAGGAACTGTGTCGCCAACCACTCTCCGACAGGACGCCAATGTAACCAGAGTGGATATGCTGCCACCGAAACTAACATTGCTCGCATCCGAAAATTTAACCAGCCAGTTTGTTTGAGCATCATTACACAGGCATCAACCATCGGCCAACCCGTTCTGGCATTTTTTAAATCCTCGAATAACTGTTCATTAAAATCGTTTTCTCGCAGACCATCGTAACCTCGGTGCATATTTTGCCACTCAATTTCTGGTTCACTTTCTAATTTTTGTATGAAGTGACAATGCCAATGTAATCGACTAATGTAAGCGGTCAATCCTGCTCTGTGCCTAACTGCTTGAGGAGGCAATTGCCTCATAACAGAACGCGTTTGTTGAACGACCTCGCGCATGCTTAGGCAACCAAAGGAAAGATAGGGAGAAATTCGGGAGCAAGCATCCGGAGCCAGCAACGGTGAGGAGATACCTCCTCGGTAACCGATGCTACGGGCATTTAAAAAACTATTTAAAGTAGAGACGGCTAAGACTCTACCACCTCGCTGTCGCTGCGGTGGATTATGCTGTAGATGTTCTGGTGCAGGCATTACTAATTGAGCTCTTGAGCCCTTTTGCCAAAATTTAATGTCAGTGATTGTTTGAATGGGTGCACTCATCAACTTTTCCCATGCGAGGTCCCATTGGTTTCTATTTTTTAAACCACGAATCACTCCGAACTGCTGGTACTCCTGCCAGACAACTTGATGAAGCTTGCACCAAATAGCTACTTTTTGATCTCTAGTATAAGTAAACGCATTACCAGTTTCTTCGTGTGAATGAAGCTTGGCAAACGGAGCTTCTTGCATGATTTTTGATAATACTTCAATCACTTCACCGTAATGAATTTCGATACAACCACCAAAGCCACCAAGGTCAGTATTTAAATCTTCTAGAGACTCTTTGATGAATTCAAAATGTTGAAGGGCAACATCTGGTTGCTGCCATAATTGTGGTTCGACAATATAGATACATCTTACTGGGCCTTGTGTCGAAGCCTCTGATAAAGCCATGTGGTCTTTACTTCGTAAATCTCTTTTAAACCAAACAAGCTGATAACTCATATCTTTTAAATTTTTTAAGGAGATGGTTTCGAGGATTAAGGTTTTCTTATTAAAGAGAAATTCATCAAAAGATTGAGCTACAAGACCGCATACGTTAGCCGAGGAGTAAAAGTATTAAATTTGAATAGAGATTATATTAAAAGCAAATAACTGTTTAAGTATACAGTATTGAATACTATTTGTGAGCTTTAACCATCTAAAATTCTTTAACTCTAATTTTCGGTTTGTGAAGGTAAAAAATTAAAAAAATTTTCAATTAGGACGAGAATCCGTACTGTAAAACGAGCGTATCGCAAGAAGAGTCGCTTGCCTTAAGTTAACAACATCCTTAGGTTAGAATAAGTAAAAATAAATACTACGATTAGGAGACATGAGATGGAAGTAAAAAGACGCGATGTTTTAGGAGCCGGCCTTTTGTTAGGCGCTGGTTATTTTGCTACTCAACCAGCCTTTGCACAATCTACTGGTGCTTCAACAGACGCTTCCGATTCCAACAAGACTTCTAAGTCTAACAACGGCGACTCTACAGAGTCCTATGGTGCAGGAAATACGGGGCTTGGGATTACTCAAGCTCTCTCGAAGCATATCGCTAATTTAAATTTTGAGGGGCTCCCAGCAGAATCTTCGCATGAAGCAAAGCGGGCTGTATTAGATTGGATGGGCTGCGCAATAGCCGGTAGTCAGCATCCTACGCCAAAAATATTAATTCGGTCATTAAAAGAAATAGGGTCAATGCCGACCACCACTGTTCTAGGTCACAAGGGGCTTAAATTAAGTATGCTAGATGCGCCTCTTGCCAATGGACAAATGGGGCATGTTTTAGATTTTGATGACACCCATTTAGGTGGAGTGATTCTGCATACAAGTACCGCAACCATGCCTGCCCTTTTAGCCATTGGTGAAGCTGAAAAATCCTCAGGCAAAGATATCATCACTGCCATCGTTGCAGCATTTGAGGCTGGTATTCGGGTAGGTCAGGGTATGCCAGGCCACCATCGAGGAGGCTGGCATTTAACTGGGACTTTAGGCACCATTGCAGCAACAGCAGCAAGTGCACGACTGCGAAATTTAAATGCTGCCCAAACTGTCAATGCATTAGGAATTGGCTGTACTCAGGCGGCAGGGATGCAACAAAACCGTGGCAGTGATTGCAAATCTTTGCATGCTGGTAAATCTGCCTATCACGGTGTGTTGGCTTCCCTTTTAGCAAAGAACGGGTTTACAAGTTCTCCTGAAATCTTAGAAGGTAACCTTGGTTTTACAAAAATCTATAGTAAAACGCAGGACCTCCCAATGATTACCTCTAATTTCGGTAATCCCCTCATGATTAATGGTAACGGTTATAAACCTTATGCCTGTGGGGTGGTCTTACACCCTTTAATTGATGCGGCGATTAAGGCGTCGAAAGACTCTAAGATTGCTCCAGAAGACATTGAATCTTTAGAAATAATAGTTCACCCTGACGTTATTCGTATTACTGGTGTGGACGCTCCTGGTTCAGGCCTCATGTCAAAATTTAGTGCGAATCATGCAGCAGCCGTTTCTTATATTGATCAAGCTGGTGGAATATCACAATTCACCAATGAAAAAGCACAACAACCTAAAGTACAGGCGCTTCGTAAACTGGTCAAAGTGACTGCCTCATCAAGCTATCGACTCGATCAAGCGTCCGCGATTGTTCGAACAAAAAATGGCAAAGTCTTTGAAGCAGGTATTGAACATGCAACAGGTACTATCGCTAATCCAATATCAGATCAAAATTTAGAAGCCAAATTCCTCGGCAACACCGTCTCATTTATGGGTAAAGAAAAAGCCAATAATGCGATTAAATCGATTTGGAGTTTAGACAAGATGGCGAATATTCAAACCTTGATTCGTTTATTCGCTTAATTTTTATCCAATCGTGCGGAAAACCTCGCCGTTCAGGGCGAGGATGAATAGCGCGGACGGCCTGTCTGTCCTTGACATTTCTATCTTGTTAAAATAATAAATACTGTATATAATTACAGTATGCAACGACTTCAAGCGTATCAATTTGAGCTAATGCCTCATGGTCAACAACAGCGTAATATGCGGCGCTTTGCAG
>CAISYI010000283.1 GCA_903889595.1 uncultured beta proteobacterium | reverse complement strand
ATTGAGCAGTGCCATGACGAGCGCGGAATTTTGTGGCCAGAGTCAATTGCTCCCTTCCAAGTTGTTATTTGCCCAGTTTCTTATGACAGATCAGAACTCATTAAAACAACGACAGACCAAATCTACGCTGATTTAATGGCATCTGGTATTGAAGTAATTCTGGATGATCGGGGTGAGCGTCCTGGGG
Organism: uncultured beta proteobacterium; assembly: GCA_903889595.1. Lineage (GTDB taxonomy): Bacteria > Pseudomonadota > Gammaproteobacteria > Burkholderiales > Burkholderiaceae > Polynucleobacter. The sequence goes on along the minus strand of CAISYI010000283.1, from coordinate 10,202 downwards.
CGATGTTTGCTGATTGGGAATTAATTGGCGTTCCTTACCGGATTGTTGTTGGTGAAAAAAGTCTCAAAGAGGGATTTATTGAGTTTCAGGCAAGGTCAGAAACTCAGGCCAAGAAGATACTTCCACAAGATATTCTGAAAGAATTGAACGGCTAATTACCTCTAGCGGTGGATATTCAATAAAAATCTTTAGTATTTAGCAACCTAAAAAAGTTGTTGCAAATATTAACTCGGCTGAAAAAACTACTATGCCTCAAATAACTGTGAAAGAAAAGGTAATAGCAAAGATTAAGAGATCAAGTTCTATTGTATTTTTGAGAAAAGAATTTGATAGATTGGGGGATTATCGTCAAGTTAGTCGCGCTGTAAACCAAGTGACAGCTAGTGGAATGCTTGTTAAGGTTGGTTTTGGTTTGTATGCGAAAGCTCGTCCATCAACTTTGGATGGAAAGCCTGTGCCTACCAAACCTCTAATCGATATTGGGTTAGAGGTTATGTACAAAATTGGCGTCAAAGCGGATGTAGGAAAAGACGCAAAAGCATTGCAAAAAGGCCTAAGTAATCAGGTGCCAATGCTACCGATCATTAACATAGGAAATGCTCGAGTAAGTCGTAAAATTTCAGTCGGTAAGCGTCAGGTTGTGTATGAAAAAGGTTAACGACTCAATTCGAGATAAGGTTTCAGACTTAATTATTGCAAACAGTTTAACAATATCCGAATTTGCACTTGAAAAGGACGTCATTGTTACGGAGGTACTTCATGCAATCTCTCAGTTGGTTTATCAAAAGCAATTTACTTAAATAAACCTTTCCCAAGGCCCTTGCCCATTCCCTTGGCAGCCATCTGACCCATCATTCGGCTCATCTTACCGCCGCTAAATTGCTTCATCATTGTCTGCATTTGTTCAAATTGATTGAGTAAGCGATTTACTTCTTGTACTTGAACACCAGCACCAGCTGCAATACGACGTTTTCTACTTGCTTTGAGTATTTCTGGCTTAGCACGCTCCTGTGGCGTCATACTATCGATGATGCCCTGCATCCGTTTGATATTTTTTTCAGCCGCATTCATATCTGTTTTAGCTGCAGCTTGGGCCATTTGGGCTGGCAACTTATCCACTAAGCCAGATAACCCCCCCATATTGCGCATTTGCGTAATTTGGCTTCTAAAGTCAGATAAATCAAAGCCACCTTTTTTAATTTTTGCGACTAATTTTTCTGCTTCTTTGATGTCGACATTCTTTTGCGCTTCTTCAACAATTGCCAGAATATCGCCCATACCAAGGATACGGCCTGCCATACGGTCTGCATCAAATGGATCTAAACCGTCAATCTTTTCAGAAACACCCACAAACTTAAGAGGAACGCCCGTGATATGGCGAACTGAGAGTGCAGCACCACCTCTAGAATCGCCATCGAGTTTGGTCAACACAACACCAGTCAAAGGCAAAGTTGCATGGAAAGCCTTCGCTGTATTGACAGCGTCTTGTCCAAGCATGGCATCCACTACAAAGAGTGTTTCTATCGGTTTTAATGCCTGATGTAAACCAGCAATTTCGGTCATCATGGCTTCATCGATACCAAGGCGTCCTGCCGTATCGATGAGTAGTACATCAAAATAATGTTTTCTGGCCCAGTCAATGGCAGCGTTAGCAATATCAATTGGCTTTTGACTAATGTCACTAGCAAACCACTCAGCACCTGCTTGGGCGGTTACGGTTTTTAACTGTTCTATCGCCGCAGGGCGATAAACGTCAACAGAAACAGTTAAGACCTTTTTCTTTTGTGTTCGAATGAGCCATTTTGCTAATTTGGCAACGGTGGTTGTTTTACCAGCACCTTGTAAACCAGCCATTAAGATAACAGCTGGTGGTTGTGTCGCTAAATTGAGTTGACCCGCTGCCTCGGCTGCCGAGTTACCCCCGCGCATTATGTTGGCTAACTCGTCTTTAACAATACCTACTAAAGCCTGACCTGGGGTTAGACTACTAATTACATCCTCTCCAAGTGCTTTTTCTTTAATATTGGCTAGTAAATCTTTAATAACTGGTAGGGCAACGTCAGCCTCAAGTAGGGCTAAGCGTATTTCCCGCAACATTTCAGCGGTATTTGATTCGGTCAGACGGGCTTGACCCCGGATGGTTTTAACAACACGTCCTAAACGATCTGTTAGATTTTCTAGCATGAGAGAGTTACACTATTCAAATGTTATTAATATTTCCAAGTCTCGCTTACGCAACCGTTTTCATTGCTTTACTAGCAATGAGTAAAAAAATTGCACAATCACACCTTGACCCGCAAGACAAAGATCAAGATGATGTAACTCAGGCCGCTCCTAGTCTAAGAAAACGAGAAAGCATTCCGTTACAAATCACTATTCTCATTTTACTCGTCTTACATGGTCTTGTTTGTTTTCAGGATATCGTGACTCCAGAGGGAATTGTTTTCGGCTTTGCTCAAGCTTTATCTTTGATGGCATGGGTTGGGGTTGCGCTCTATTGGATTGAAGGCTGGTATTTTAATTTGCGCGGTATGATGCCGATGATTATTTCTATAGCCATGCTCTCTAGTTTTTTACCTACCATTTATCAAGGTGCCGTCTTATCAACTGAAACTGTTATTTCACACGGTTTCATATTGCACTTTATTACAGCCAATATGGCCGTTGGAGTACTATTTTTATCGGCTATTCAGGCAATCTTAATAAGTTGGCAAGAAAAAAACCTTCGCGCCCAACTTAAAGATCGACCTGCTGACAAGTTCAATTTTTCTAATGCCTTACTTTTAGGCCAAAAGAAGGCACTTTTAGAACAACTTCCCCCCTTAGTGACGATGGAGAAGGTGTTGTTTAACATGATTGGTATTGGTTATGTATTATTAACTATTGCGGTTTTCTCGGGCGTATTTTTTAGTCAAGAGTTATTTGGTAAACCCTTGATTTTTGATCATAAAACGATATTTTCCGTTCTCTCATGGATGTTGTTTGGCTGGGTCCTTTTTGTCCACTGGAAACATGGCTTGAGGGGGTCGCAGGCCTTAAAATGGATTACCGTATCGTTTGTTACTCTACTTCTTTCATATGTTGGCAGCAGTTTTGTTTTAGAAGTGATTTTGCAACGCGCTTGATCTTCTTCTTTAACCTGCACCAATAATTAATATCGATCTAATTGCTTTTGTAAGGTTAAAAGCCATTAAGTGCATTCCTAATAACTAATTGAATTTTTTGATATGAAACTTTTTGAACTACTATTGCTTGCTTTAGCACTTTATTATTTTTTGGTATTCCGTCCCAAAGCTATCAAAGAGAAAAAACTTCGGCAAGAGGTTGAGAAAAAATCCAAGGCAAGTAGTCAAGCAACTTCGGCATCACCAATTATCGAAAAGATGGTTGCTTGTGAATTTTGTAAGGTTCGCCTCCCTGATAGTGATGCAATTATTTTCGATGAAAGATTTTATTGTGGTCAAGCCCATCTGAAGTCAATTAACGCTGAAGGCTTTTTGGGAGGTGCTAAAAGGGTTTTATCGAATAACTATGACCTACGACCAGACAACGTCACTATTGATACGATTGTGATTCATCACATTAGTTTGCCAGAAGGGAAGTTTGGGGGGCATGCTATTGAAGATTTCTTTTGCAACCGCTTAAATCCCAACGATGATCCTTACTACCCTACTATCATTGATTTGCAAGTCTCTGCCCATTTTTTGATTAAACGAAGTGGTGAAGTAATCCAATTTGTTTCTACTCTTAAAAGAGCTTGGCATGCAGGTGCTTCAACTTTAATGGATCGTCAGAGGTGTAATGATTTTTCGATTGGTATTGAGTTGGAGGGTACGGGGGAACTTCCTTTTGAGCCAGCACAATACCAAGCACTGCAACTATTAGTTAAGGAAATTCAAATCAAACATCCCATCTCGATGATTGTGGGTCATAGTGATATTTCCCCAGAAAGAAAACAAGACCCAGGAAAATATTTTGATTGGCAATATTTTAAAGAAATTAGTCACATTTCTGACCAAAAATTTCCTTTTGGCATGAGTTCAAGATAAAAGAAACCTCTTTTTTAAAGTGAGTACTAACTTTATAAAATGTGACAATTTTGTGAATAAAAAATCGTTAGAAATTGTGGTTTTATTAGGGAAAACCTTAAACAAATTCTTCAATAATAACTATCTTATACTTTAAAAAAACCCTATACTTAGTATCAGAGTCGACACAAACCACAATATATAGTGGTCATTCATGTGCTTCATAAAATTTTATAGATATATCAGTAAGTTATAAAAAATTAGCGAAACTGTCTTTGAAAATACAAATTGCTGTTGTGTGTTGAAGTTCGAAATAGATAGAAACGATTAGTAAAAGAAGCAAATAATTGAAGGTGCAATGCGCATAGGTAAAAACCTAATGAGCGTTGAACTAATGACAAAAAATGAATTAAAGGAGCTTGTATGACATACGCCAATCCTCAAGGGACGAATTTTGAAACTGAACTAACCACCCAAATCGGTGGGGTGAGTCCTATTGCCGGCCCACAAGGTGCCAGCAGTGCATTTATCGAAGGTGGTGTTGGCGTTGCACATGCAACACAACTCTCTGACTATAAAATTATTCGCCGAAACGGCGCCGTGGTAGCTTTTGAGCCATCTAAAATTGCAATTGCTGTTACAAAAGCATTCTTAGCCGTCAATGGTGGTCAGGGAGCTGCTTCTGCTCGAGTGCGCGAACAAGTAGAGCAATTGACTCAAGTCGTTGTTAAAGGTCTATTACGTAGTCGTCCAAATGGCGGTACATTCCATATAGAAGATATTCAAGACCAAGTCGAGTTAGCCCTCATGCGCAGTGGCGAGCATAACGTGGCACGTGCCTATGTTTTATATCGTGATAAAAGAAATCAAGAACGTCAACACAGTGCAGAGCCGGTATCAACTACTCCAGTTGTAGCCCATCCTGGAATTAATGTGACGGATAAAGGGGTACTCAAACCCTTAGACATGGCTAATTTACAAGGCATTTTAGACGCAGCTTGCCAGGATCTTGGTAGCCACATCGTTTCAACAACAATTTTGACAGATACCATTAAGAATTTGTACGATGGCGTTCCGATTGAGCAAGTATTTGATTCTGCGATTTTAGTTTCTAGGACTTTAATTGAAAAAGATCCTGCATACAGTTTAGTGACAGCAAGAATATTGATGCACGTTATTCGTCGCGATATTTTGGGCGTTGAGATTCCGCAAGCTGGAATGCAAGCCGTATATTCAGAGTACTTTTCTAAATTCTTACGTCGTGGTGTGAAGGAAGAACTACTGGATCCAAAGTTACTGCAGATTTTTGACATAGCGAAATTGGGCGCAGCTTTAAATGCGTCACGTGATTTACAGTTTAACTATCTTGGTCTGCAGACATTGTTTGATCGCTACTTCTTACATATTGAAGGCCAACGGATCGAAATGCCACAAGCATTTTTCATGCGTGTGTCGATGGGCTTGGCATTAGAAGAGGCAAACCCAACAGAACGTGCGATTGAATTCTATGAAATTCTTTCGAAATTTGACTTTATGTCAAGCACACCGACTTTATTCAACTCAGCTAGTTTGCGTTCACAGTTATCAAGTTGTTACTTAACGACGATTCCTGATGATTTAGACGGAATTTACGAAGGTTTGAAGGAAAATGCTTTGTTGTCTAAGTTTGCCGGTGGTCTAGGTAACGATTGGACCAACGTGCGTGCTTTAGGTAGTCACATTAAGGGCACCAATGGCAAATCACAAGGTGTAGTACCGTTCTTAAAAGTGGTCAATGACACAGCGGTTGCTGTGAATCAAGGCGGTAAGCGTAAAGGCGCAGTCTGCGCTTATTTAGAAACATGGCACTTAGATATTGAAGAGTTCCTAGAACTCCGTAAAAATACAGGTGATGACCGCCGTCGTACCCATGATATGAATACAGCGAACTGGATTCCAGACTTATTCATGAAGCGTGTAATCGAAAACAAAGATTGGACACTTTTTACACCTTCAACAACACCTGATTTGCATGATAAATTTGGCTTGGCGTTTGAGGAAGCATACGTTGCTTATGAGAAAAGAGCGGATGCTGGAGAAATCAAACCATTTAAGCGTATTCCAGCATTACAGTTGTGGCGCAAAATGATTGCCATGCTGTTTGAAACAGGCCATCCTTGGATTACATTTAAAGATCCTTGTAATGTCCGTAACCCTCAGCAACACGTTGGCGTGGTTCATTCATCCAACTTATGTACAGAAATTACTCTCAACACGAATGAGACAGAAATTGCAGTCTGTAATTTAGGCTCAGTCAACCTCACAGCCCACATGATGACCGATGCCAACGGTAAGCTAGTTTTAGATCATGCCAAGTTAGAGAAAACAATTTCTACTGCAATGAGAATGCTCGATAACGTCATTGACATCAATTACTATGCGGTAGCGAAAGCTAAAAACTCGAACATGCGTCACCGTCCAGTTGGACTAGGGATTATGGGTTTCCAAGACTGTTTACATATGCTCAGAATTCCTTACGCAAGTCAGGAAGCGGTTGAGTTTGCAGATACCTCGATGGAAGCGGTGTGTTATTACACTTATAAGGCATCCAATGCTTTAGCTCAAGAACGCGGAACTTATAGCACTTACAAAGGTTCATTATGGGATCGTGGTCTATTGCCGCAAGATACGAATGCACTATTGTTAAAAGAGCGTGGTGGTTACTTAGAGGTAGACTCTTCGAGCAAGATGGATTGGTCTGGACTACGTGCTAGCATTGCTGCACACGGTATGCGTAACTCGAACTGTATTGCTATCGCCCCAACTGCGACCATCTCGAACATCATTGGTGTATCCGCGTGTATCGAGCCAACTTTCCAAAACTTGTATGTGAAGTCAAACTTGTCTGGTGAGTTTACCGTTGTCAATGAGTACTTAGTCCGTGATTTAAAAGCGCGTGGTTTGTGGGATGAAGTGATGATTGCCGATCTCAAGTACTTTGATGGATCATTAGCCAAAATTGATCGTATACCAAATGACTTAAGAGAAATTTATGCAACGGCTTTTGAAGTAGATCCAAAGTGGATAGTAGAAGCCGCTTCAAGACGTCAAAAATGGATTGATCAAGCCCAGTCTCTGAATATTTATATGGCTGGTGCATCAGGCAAGACTTTAGATGACACGTATAAATTAGCTTGGATTCGTGGCTTGAAGACTACTTACTATTTGCGTACGACTTCAGCCACACAAGTAGAAAAATCGACAGTCTCTAAAGGTACCCTCAATTCAGTTTCAAATGGATCTGAAGAAGCAATAGCTGCTGCAGGAAATACCCCTACAACAGCAAGTGGTTTTGCTGAAGGTCCTATTGAAGCTGATGGTCCAGTCTGCACAATGCGTCCAGGTGATGATGGCTTCGAAGAATGCGAAGCTTGTCAATAAGTAGGAAAATAGAGGATTAGAAAGACTAATCACATTATTGAAAACTAAGCTGAATATCAATGATGTGATTAAACCTTTTAAGAAATTCGTAAGTGTGAAGTAAAGAATTTGATTTGGAGAAATAAATATGTTGAATTGGGAAGATGACTCAGTAGTAATAGCGCCAGTGCCGATGAAGCCTGTCGCAACACCCATACCGGAAGTAAAAGTTGAGACTGCACCAACATTAGCAACGCCGCAAGCAATTCCGGGCGTGGCTATAAGTGCGCCAGATGTGGCGATTGCACCGATTGCAAAAGCAGCAGCAGTAGAAGAAAAAGTGGAAGATGCCATTAGCCGTCGCGTCAATTTAAATGACAAGCGAATCATTAATGGTTCAACGGATGTGAATCAACTCGTGCCATTTAAATATAAATGGGCTTGGGAAAAATATTTAGCAGGATGTGCTAACCACTGGATGCCACAAGAAGTAAACATGAATCGTGATATCGCTTTGTGGAAAGATCCTAATGGCTTAACTGAAGACGAGCGTCGGATTATCAAAAGAAATCTAGGTTTCTTTGTAACGGCAGATTCCTTAGCCGCAAATAATATTGTGCTTGGTACTTATCGCCAAATTACTGCGCCAGAATGCCGTCAATATTTACTGCGCCAAGCTTTTGAAGAAGCGATTCATACCCATGCATATCAGTATATTGTTGAGTCACTTGGTTTAGATCAAAGTGAGATTTTTAATGCGTATCATGAGGTCCCTGCGATCCGTGCAAAAGATGAATTTTTAATTCCATTTATTGATGTTTTAACAGACCCATCTTTTAAAACTGGCACACCAGAAAATGATCAAAAATTATTACGTTCATTAATTGTTTTTGCTTGCATCATGGAAGGATTATTCTTTTATGTTGGTTTTACGCAAATACTTGCAATGGGTCGTCAGAACAAAATGACGGGTGCTGCAGAGCAGTATCAATACATCTTACGTGATGAGTCTTTGCACTGTAATTTTGGCATTGATATGATTAATCAGATTAAGCTTGAGAACCCACATCTATGGACTTCCGCGTTCAAAGATGAGTTAAAAAGTTTGTTCGAAGAAGCAGTCGAATTAGAGTACAAATATGCAGAAGATACGATGCCTCGTGGAGTGCTTGGACTCAATGCACCGATGTTCAAAAGTTACCTAAGATACATTTGTAATCGTCGTTGTATGCAAATAGGACTTGACGCAATGTATCCAAATGAAGAGAATCCTTTTCCATGGATGTCAGAAATGATAGATTTGAAAAAAGAAAGAAATTTTTTCGAAACTAGAGTGATAGAGTATCAAACTGGGGGTGCATTAAGTTGGGATTAAAACTTAATATCTCTCCAATAATTTAGGAGATTTTTGGATTGAACATACGCAGTATTTTTACAACTTCTTATACAACTAATTCTGTAAAAAGAATGGGAAAACTTTCCCCGCAAAATGTTCAAGTTCTACTATTTTCAAATGCTCCTTTTTTCAGCATAGTACCAGTTGATTTCAGAACTAATTTTTTAATAAAGCAATTTAAAAAGTCACTACCCGAGATGGGAGTGGCTTTTTTTTCGGAATTCATGAGGCCATTTAAGCTATTAAAAAATGCGTTTCATGAATGGCTCATTCATTTATATAGATTATCAAATAAGATACTCGATATTAAATACCTGGGCCTTTCTTAAACTGTAGTTGAATTAACTTCTCACGTGAAGGAGCATCAAAATGGCAACAGCCAAGAAAGTAGTAAAGAAAGCCGCAGCTAAACCAGCAGCGAAGCCAGTAGCAAAAAAAGCAGCAGCTAAACCAGCAGCAAAGCCAGCAGCTAAAAAAGTAGCAGCTAAACCAGCAGCAAAGCCAGCAGCTAAAAAAGTAGCAGCGAAGCCAGCAGCTAAAAAAGTTGCAGCTAAACCAGCAGCTAAAAAAGTAGCAGCAAAGCCAGCAGCTAAAAAAGTAGCAGCAAAGCCAGCAGCTAAAAAAGTAGCAGCGAAGCCAGCAGCTAAAAAAGTTGCAGCAAAGCCAGCAGCTAAAAAAGTTGCAGCAAAGCCAGCAGCTAAAAAAGCAGCAGCGAAGCCAGCAGCTAAAAAAGCAGCAGCAAAGCCAGCAGCAAAGCCTGCTGCTAAGCCAGCCGCAAAAAAAAAAGTAGTTAAACCAGCAGCAAAGAAAGCAGCAGCAAAGCCAGCAGTAAAAAAAGTTGAAGCGAAGACAGAAACTGCCCTCAATCCAACAGCTGCTTGGCCCTTCCCAACTGGTGGCCGCCCATAATTATTGACGACACCAGGCTGCTTTCAGCTCATGTTGCAAACTCAAAAAACCCGCTAAAGTTAGTTCAATAGCGGGTTTTTTGTTATATATAAAATAACCCTACCGGTTAAAAAGGTGTAATGTTTAATAATTACACATTCAAAGTAAATCATCATGCGAATAAAAATAGAGTTATCTGATGAATTAAGCGCCACCGTAAAAGAGCTTGCAAAGAAAAGAGATTCAAGTATTTCAGAGGTTATTCGTCGGGCTATTTCTTTGGAAAACTTTTTCGATCAAGAGCTGGCAGAAGGTACAAAAGTACTACTAAAAAGTAAAGGCTCGGATAATCTTCAAGAAGTAATTTTGAGGTGAGTAAATTTGGTGTATCAAGAGTTAAAAATTACTGAAGGAATAGTTGGGAAAGAGAATGATCAATTTCAGTCCGAAATAGCTCAAGGTCAAGTTAGTCCTTACAAGAAAATACCTTT
>CAISYI010000282.1 GCA_903889595.1 uncultured beta proteobacterium | reverse complement strand
TTAAAAAGAGATTAAATTCTTCCGGGGAATTGCTACTTACCGGAATAATTAACTGCTTCTTAAATGCATCTTTTACTTCCTCTGATTTTAAAGCTTCTACAACGGCTGCATGTATTTTAGCAACTACAGCAGGTGGCGTTTTTTTCGGAGCAAATAAACCTTGCCAAGCATTCGTACCGATACCTGGGTAACCGACTTCGCTCATAGTTGGTGTATTGGGTAATTCTGCTAAGCGCTTATCAGTAGTAACCGCCAATGCCCGTAAGTTGCCAGCCCTAATCATTTCGATGACAGATGAAGCGTTAATAAATGCAATTTGTACGTCATTACTAATCATTGGAATTAAAAATTGTCCAACGCCACCGTTATAAGGGACGTGCGTCATATTTAAGCCGGCTGCTTTTTCGAGGGTGACCATATCAATCATTGAGTAAGAACCAACTCCTGGGGAGGCGTGATTTACTTTTTGAGGATTATTTTTAATAAAAGTAATCGCCTCAGCAAAGGTTTTGGGTTCGAATTTAGCGGAACTCACTAGGATGTGCGGGATGGTTGCCAGAATCGAGACACCAGTTAATTCATCTTCAGGCTTGAACTTCATTTTCTTTTCAAAAACGGTCTGATTCAAGGCATTGGTTGATAAATTTCCGACAAATAAAGTGTATCCGTCTGGCGCAACTTTCGTCATTGACTCCATGGCAATTAAGCCACCAGCACCAATCCGGTTTTCAACAATCACGGGATTATTCAAAATTTGTGAAACTTGTTTGGCAACAATTCGCGTTACAGTGTCCGTTGCTCCGCCAGGCGCTAAAGGAACGATAAATTTAATTGGCCGATTCGGGAATTCTTGCGCCCAACTATTCGCAGTTAAGGTACCAAAAATGCTAAAGATTACAGTGCTTAACAATAAAAATTTGCGTAGAAAAAAGCTTGATAACCATACTGTTTTAATGCGTTTCATAACGGGAGTCTCCAAATTAGACCTTGACAAGTCTTTTATAAATATTTCAAAATGTAGTACAAACTATAAAAGATTTTAATAAAACTGTGGGGACAAAATGATTAAAAAGCTCAGAACCGAGCGAGATAATCAGCAATGGATGCTGGATCTCGCCCTAAATATGCGTGGTCGCGTACAAAACTTCGAAAGAGATGATGCTGAAGTACCAACTGGTAAGCGCGCTCGTAACTACCGGATGTACCCAAAAATTTGGCGTGAAGCGGGTGAACGTCATGAACGCCTTGCTAAACTTGCTCAAGAACGTGGGGCTCACTCCTCAGCAACTTATCACTTTGATCATGCCGTCGAAGCGTATCGTATGGCGCAACACCCAATTTATTTTGATGATCATCCTGTAAAGGAATATTTGTATGGCAAGTTAACTGAGATGGTTGATTTGCGGACCAAGTCAGCACCTTATCCGATTGAACGGGTAGAAGTTGAGTTTGACGATGGTAAAACTATTTCCTGCTTACTGCATTTGTTACCAGATCGTCGCAAGGCGCCAGTAGTTATTTATGTCCCAGGAATGGATCAAACTAAAGAGGTATTTCCAAAGGCCTACCATAACATCGGGATTGAAAGAGGCTTTCATGTTCTGGCGATGGACGGTCCTGGCCAAGGTAATTCTAATATTCAAAAAATCCGTGCGGTCGGTGATAACTACGAACGCGCTGGTGCGGCTGTTATTACATATCTCAAAACGCGCCCTGAAATTGATGGCGATAAGATTGCGATTTACGGTATCAGTATGGGAAGTTACTGGTCACTTCGCTTGTCGAGTTATGACCACCGCGCAGCGGTAGTGGTTTCTTCAGTAGCTTGCTTTAATCCGAACAACACCATTTTCACAGTCTCCTCACCACGCTTTAAACAAATGTTCATGTATATGGCCGGCTATGACGATGAAGAGCGCTTTGACGAAGAAGTCGCAAAGAACATGACCGTGCGTGGACATTTGGACAAAATTAAATGCCCAACTTTGTTAGTCACTGGTGAATTTGACCCATTGTGCCCATTAGAAGAAGCTGTTGAAGCCTTTGAAGATTTAAAAGTACCAAAAGAAATGTGGGTTTTTGAAAATCAATATCACCCACTTTGGAGTATTTCGAACTTAGGTGGTATGGATTGCCATGATTACGTCTTTGATTGGCTCCAAGGTTTCTTTAATGGTACGAATAAGCCAACTGAGGAAGGTAAGATTGCTTACATCAAAGAGCAGGGTGATGGACCTTGGTGTGATAACGAATGGGAGCCAACTGTTGGTAGGGGGCAAGCCTATTTTTAAGCTGTAAATTGAAGTAACAAAAATCGACAATAGTAGCAAACACACAAAGTAGTACAGACCAAAAAATAGAGAGGCATGTGTGATGAGCAAGACAATTGAAGAATTGATCAAGATTGATCAAGAACGTCGTTCCGCACTCAATTTCGGTATGAAATTGGGGGTGGCAACGATTGCTGCAAGCTATGGCGTACAAGAAGCGTTTGGTCAGAACCAAAGTCTTGCTCCCTTACCGCCTAATTGGCCGAATAAGCCAATTAAACTGATTGTGCCATTTCCTCCCGGAAATACCCTCGATATCGTGGCCAGATTTGTTCAAACGAAGATGTCACAAGACTTGGGACAAAGCGTTTATATTGAAAATATCGGCGGGGCTTATGCTCAGATTGGGATGGCAGCCATTGCCAGAGCCAATCCAGATGGCTATACCTTTGGGGCTTCACAAGGTGGGCCGATGGTAGTCCAACCACATACCGTTAAAAATTTACCGTACGATGTTTTGCGTGACTTTATACCCGTAGCTGTTTCTGCTTGGAACTATAACGCGTTAGCGGGTTCTTTCTCGGCGCCGTTCAAGACTTTATCAGAGATGGTGACTTGGGCCCGTGCCAATCCTGGCAAGTTAACTGTCGGAACGACAGGAGAAGGAGGCTTTGCTCATCTTTGGTTTGAAGACTTTAGACGCC
>CAISYI010000281.1 GCA_903889595.1 uncultured beta proteobacterium | reverse complement strand
GCATAATGAATCATTTGTTGCGACTCACTTTCCGAAGTAAGCCAAGCGCCTGCAAATAAAAATGCCAAAAGCCAATGAAAGACTCTCACAGGGTAGTCCCATATAAGTACCGATTCTTTTTGATTAGAAGTATTCATTTTGTGGGCATCCTAAAATTGTCCTCATTAAAAGTTTCTTGGTTAGCACCTCTATGACATGCCATGCATTTGCCTTTGCAACTTCTTTTCGTTAGTTTTATATCGATGATGATTGTTCTTTTACGGTATGAAAATCGCTCGGTTTACTAGACGACCAAGCGCACTCAATAGTATTTAAAGTTAATGCCGTTAGCAGCATTAACATTGCCAATAACTTCTTATTCATGTAAAGGCCCCCTGTTGTTGCAATAACGATAATTGTTAAATAATTCTAAAAAATTCCAACTGATTTTTCTGTTCGGTAGAGTACCACCAAACTCATTAGAAAATGTGGAGAACTTTAATTAACAAAATGTTTTGATTGCATTTGGTTAAATGGATATTTAAATTCAATAAGGCTTATCAATTAACAAATGACGATGGTTGGAGAATTATAAATAGCTAAGTCTTAATTTAGCCTTTTTCCCCTAGAGAATTTGATACTTATGATGTTAACCATGCTTTAAATAGCTATTTCTTCCTAACAATCTAAAACCATTTTGTGCTCTTTTTATGAAAAAGGTGCCCCATAGTGGGAGGTGCGACTACGAACGATTAATTATTTAAATGCTATAGTTAATTGCAACATTATCTTAATCAATTAAAAAAATTACGGGGAGATTGTTATGCAACTTATAAAATTTTGTTTTTTGGTATTTTTATCATTTACCTTAAGTCATTCTGTTTTTTCTCAAACAGCTTCAAAAAGTAAGGTAGATACTCATGTCAAATCAACTCCCGAGAATGTCACTTGGGGTTATTTACCAGTGGGTAGACTTCCTATTGCTAAAGTTAAATCAGGTCAAGTTGTTTCAGTAGATACCTTAACTCACCAAGGAATCATTAATGGGATTGACCCTATAAAGTTTTATGAAAACGGTGGTGTTACGCAGAAAGAAATACTGCCAGAACTCCTTGAAGTCTTTAATAAAGTAACTCGCCCCAAAGACTCCGGTGCGCATGTAATGACTGGTCCAATTTACATTGAAGGGGCAGAGCCTGGCGATATGCTTGAAGTTAGAATGATTGATTTTAAATTCCGTGTTCCTTATGGCGTGAATAATAGTAATAAGGGCGGCGGTGTTGTTCCAGAGCTTCATCAAAAAGCCTATCCTAAAATTATTCGATTTGACTTGAAACGAAATGTCGCTTTATTCGCTCCTGGTGTCGAAATTCCGATGGTGCCGTTTATGGGAACGATGGCCTTATTGCCCTCAGACGGATTAAATAGTACTCGTCCACCAGGTACCTATGGCGGAAATATGGATATGAATCGCTTAACAAAGGGATCTTCACTTTATTTACCAGTTGTATTTGAAGGTGGCTTATTTTATACCGGCGATGCCCATGCAGTTCAGGGTGATGGTGAGGTTAACGGTACAGCTATTGAAGCTTCATTGACACCTACTTTCCAATTTATTGTTCACAAAAATAAAGGCTCCGTAATGAAGTGGCCAAGGGCTGAGGATGCTAAAAATTATTACGTAATGGGGATGGATAAAGATTTGAACCTCGCATTAAAAGAAGCTGTGATTGAAACAATCAATTTCTTGAAAGCGGAAAAGGGGATGAGTTCTGAGGATGCTTATGCTTTTTCAAGTATTGCCGTAAATTATATTGTTGGAGAAGCAGTTGATGATGTTTTGATGGTGTATGGAGAAATTCCTAAAAAGAGTTTTTTAGCTAAAACTAAGTTTTGGTCTCAAAAATAATTAATAAACTAGCTATTTTTGGCAACTACAACTCATTTTTTTAGTTAAATTTTGCACTTCTTAATCAATCAAGGTTCTCGATTGGTAAACGCCATAGAGAATCTTGATTATTTTTCTTGAATCTTTTGCATAATACAATCCGTTTCTAAAAACTTATTATTGCCGGATCTTCGAAGTGTTTTGATTTGTCGGTATCCATCCTTAATGCAGACTAACTTAAGAATTTCAGGCTTTGCTTCTTGATGTATGTGTCCGCGATATACACCTAATACATTGGTAATAAATGTGGCTGTTACTCCTGCATTCCCAAATGATTTAGCGGTTACAACCACCGATGCGGACTTGATAATGTGACCTTTTTCATCCTTAACAAATCCAAAATAAGCGGGTCCTTGAACATTGGTATCATCCGCCATCATTGACTCCATACCACCAGCAAAACTTAATAAGGGTGACAATACACAAAAAACAGCGGAGATTAAGCTTCTCATAGTAATTTTAATGTTAGTGGTCTCATTAACGGGTTTAGTGTTACTCGTAAACTCTTTGATTAATAAATAAACTCTCTTTGTTATGAAAATTGTATTATAAAAATCCATTAGTCCCGCTCATCAAAATTTGAATTTATTTTTGGGCATTGGGGAAAAAGAGTTGCTTACCTTCAATCTTATATAGAGAAATGACTTCTTGCCCATCCTTTGATATTATCCAATCAATAAAGTCCTGTCCTTCTTTTGCCTTTACATGTGGAAACTTTAAAGGATTAACTAACATCACGCCGTATTGATTAAAAAGCTGAGGGTCCCCTTCAATTAAAATCTCTAAATCACCACGATTTTTTTGAGCTAACCAAGTACCACGATCTGCCAAAATATAGCCATTCATCGCCGATGCCGTATTTAAAGCTGGGCCCATACCGCTTCCGGTATCTTTGTACCATCCCATATCCTTATTAGGCTCTAATCCTGACGCCTTCCAATAACGAAGCTCTGCTGCGTGGGTGCCACTCTTATCTCCTCGAGAAATAAAGGTTGTTTTTGCATTAGCAATTTTTTGCAATGCTACTTTAATATCTTTTCCACCCACAATTTTTGCTGGGTCAGACTTTGGTCCAATTAAAACAAAATCGTTATACATGACATCGTATCTTTTTAAAGCATATCCTTCCTCTAAAAATTTCATTTCGGCAGTCTTATCATGAACAAAAACTACATCCGCATCGCCACGTCGACCAATATCTAAAGCTTGTCCTGTGCCGACTGAGACGACTTTTACTTCTATGCCGGATTTACTTTTATAGATTGGCAACAGAAAGCTAAATAATCCAGACTGCTCAGTGGATGTTGTTGATGAAACAATAATGGTTTTCTGTGCGTATGACGGAGTCGCAATAGCAAAGGTTATTGACAATAACCCGATGGATAATATGCGAAGCATGTAATAAATCCTTACTTTTGAAAGTGAATAAAACAAGGTGAATTCTAATACGAAGTGCAACTTTGAATAATTAAAGGAGGCTAAGGATGATTTAGTATCTTAGCTTCTCGACCTCCAAGTCAAAGTAGCCATGAACTATAAACACCTTAGCCAAGAAGAACGATATCAGATTTATATATTAATGTCAGCCGGAAAAAACAAACAACAGATTGCCGAGTTGCTGGGGCGACACAAATCGACCATTAGTCGAGAGATTGCTCGCAATACTGGCGGTCGAGGTTATCGACCTCGACAAGCCTGTTTGTTAGCCCAGGAGCGCTCTTTAGGCTCTCGTAATGCTTCTCAAATTAGCGCTGAGCAATGGTCTCAGACAGTGGACTTTCTTCAGATCAAGTGGAGTCCCGAACAAACTGCCGAGGAGGTTGGGATCAGCCATGAGACGATTTATCGACATATTTACGCCGACAAAGCCGCTGGTGGAATCCTTTGGAAACAACTGCGCTGCCAAAAGAAGCGTAAGAAACGCTATGCAAGTGGTCAAGAACGTCGCGGACAAATTGTCGCTAGAAGACCGATTAGTGAACGCCCCGCTTATATTGAAGAGAGAGCACAGGTTAGTCATTGGGAAGGCGACACAGTGATTGGAGCGAACCACAAGCAAGCCATCGTTACCCTCGTTGAGCGGAAAAGTGGTTATGCCTTGATCAGAAAGGTAATGAACAAAACTTCCGAGCTAGTAGGAAATGCCATCATTACTGAGCTCAAACCGCTAACCTCACTAGTCAAGACCATCACTTTTGATAATGGGAAAGAATTTGCCGAGCATCAACGAATCGATAGCGAACTGAAATCGACTACTTACTTTGCAGACCCCTTCGCCAGTTGGCAAAGGGGTTCCAATGAAAACTTCAATGGTTTACTGAGGCAATATATACCAAAGAAACGACCACTATCTACAGTAACTGAAGAGGAGATTAAAATGATTCAAGATCAACTAAATAACCGACCAAGAAAAAGATTAGGATTTAAAACACCGAATGAAGTATTTATGCAGTCCTTAAAACGTGTTGCACTTCGTACTTGAATCCACGCAATATAATTAAATCCAACGTGGAATTTGACTATTCAAGTCCACTGATTTGTAACGGGGAGATTATTTCATTTTAGTCAGGGGAGAATGATACTCAAGTAGATCGGCTAAGCTAGATTTTTTCTCCCGATAGTCAAATCTAAATCCTTACCTAATTGGGCATGGCCATTTTTTTTCCATCGCATCAAAAGCTAATGAAGCAAAAGCTTCCTGAAATCTATTGGGTTGAGTGGCGACATAATCTCTGACAATTTGAATACGGTCTTTTATATTTGCATTTTTAGGGACACAGATTTTTTGGTCGTAATTTGCGTTATCTTCCACCCCCAAAATAATCCCGATGCACAATCCTTGATTAAGCCCAAGTTCCCTCGCCCCATTTTCTAATATCTTATTACATACCGGAGATAAGTTCGCTGTAGTTAAGTTTGGCATGCTGTTAATATTAAACTCAGCGCCAGTATTCTGCTTTCACAAGGATAAATTTTCAGTTAGACATTTAATCCCCTTACAGTGAATTGTCCAACTTTTTGAGTTAGGTTTAATAGTGGGGTTTTCTAAGTTTTGTGGGGATCCGAGACGCAAACGACTAGGTATAGATTTTCAATCTCCTCACTTATCCTCAGGCACTATTAATAAATTAATGTGTGCTATAGAACATTTCTTTTGAAATTCATCTTGTAAAGTCGTTCAAGGGATGGTCAAGCAGACATTAGAGGAAACGATAAGTAAGAAGTTTTTCTGCTTTCCAACTTATAGCTAACAATCGTAAAATCTCCATTCCTTATCGTTTTAAGTAGTCTTTGCTTCTTCATAAAAAATTACAACAAAGATATCATTATGTTTATACCCCCTAAATTTACCAAAATAATTTAACTGAAGGAATAAAATATGCTCAAGTACCTTGGAATCTATTTATCATTTTTGACCTCTCTAATCGTCGTAGATATGATTTGGCTTTTAGGTATCGCAAAAACACTTTATCGGAATGAAATGGGTGATTTAATGGCCAGCGAACCAAAACTCTTAGCTGGATTAGCCTTTTATTTGCTTTATTCGATTGGGGTCTGCATTTTCGTAATCGTACCGGCAATCTCTAAACAGTCTTTGTTTGACGCCGTTCTATATGGCGCACTTTTCGGCTTTTTTTGCTATATGACTTATGATTTAACTAATCTAGCTGTAATTCGAAATTTTCCAACGCAATTGGCTTTTATTGATATGGCTTGGGGTAGCTTTGTAACGGCAGTATTATCAGGTTTAAGCTACTGGGTAGGCAACAAAATACTCTAAGATCTTTTGACATCCTCCCCGCCCTCAAGGAAGGGGATTTTTTTTGATTATTTTGTTAATAAAGTGAGGCTATAGATTTCCCAACATTATTTGACTAATTATTCCTAAACGGAGTCAAAATGGCTCAATTGATTACGGTTTAAAGATACTCGCTATAAATTTCTAAACAAAACTTATCTTCAAAAAAATCAACTGCCATGGCCTTTGATGTAGGTTTCAAGAAACTTAATTTGGCTATCTTGAGACTCCATAATATTTTTTACTATGTCTCCGATTGAAATAAGTCCTACCAGTTTCTTTTCTTCTATTACTGGTAAGTGTCTGATATGTTTGTGGACCATAATAGCCATACATTCTTCTAGTGAATTCGAAGGTGTCACTGTAAGAGGATTAGCCGTCATTATTTTTGAGACTAGAACTTGTTTTGGATTACTATTCGGTAACAATACTTTTATAGCGCAATCCCCTTGAGAGACGATTCCCACCAAATCACCATTATCTATGACAAGAATAGATCTTACTCGGTTATCACGCATTAGTATCAAAACCCTTTCTACTGGATCTGACGAGCTTACGGCGAATATAGTGTTTACTTTTTGATCAATAACCTGTTTTACAGTATTCATAAAAAATGTGCTCGTGAGGTTGAAAGGAATTCTCTAAATTTCATTGTAGATAAAATTTGTTAAATTATCTAGTCTAGTTCTTTTTTTGTTTTATCTCCCTTTTTAGGAGAGGTATAAATAAAGTAATAACTTCGGTTTCGAAAATTTTCTTTTCTTTTTAACTAACCGTCAGGAATCGTAATCTCTCAATTTTTTTGACTTAGCTTTTGGGCTGTCGAGTTAATAAATAAAGAAATTAACCCAATTTTGATAGCTCAGTTCAGTAAAAGGATTTAAACCTTCTTGGTGGCCTAGAACGAAATTGATCTAGGGCCCAAGAGGTCTAATCTATCTAATATATTACTTCATATGACCCGCATGCTCTGATGGCATTTCATGATTTATCTCCATCGAATGCGGGGCTTGATATCCCAATATCGCTGGATCAAGCATTCCTGAAATCATTGCGACGTGGCCAAAGATTAGGAAAAGGGCAACGCATATGGCATGGATTCTTAGCCTACCCATTTGATCTAATCCTTTGTTGACCAAGCCTAATTCTTGTAAGGCAATCCAAACTAAAGGTAATCCAGCAATCACATAACAACCAACTGCGATAACATCTATCGCAGTCCTCCACTCTCCAGCTTTAGTAATAGGAATTACTGCATTGGTCATGATGTAGGTAATGATGCCAATAAAGTAGAGGCCAACTACTATCCCTGAGAGTTTATTGAGATAGAAGATGGGCCCCTCAAACTTACGAGTAAACAGTAAGTAAAACTCCGTGATAGCTAAGGTTTCGGCCAAAACCAATAGGGACGGCCATAAAGATGATTAGATTCCAAGGCTGATTAACAGCCAACAACTCCATATAGTGAGTCATATTCATTGTATTTCTCCAAAATTGTATACGCGACTAGATGTCACAAATCAAACTAATTTGTATTGTTAAATTAACTTAGGCTTTTGGAGGTTTGTAGATGAAACTAATCATTGGCTTAAGATCCAGTGAAGATTGTTGTGGTATTAAATTATCCCTTGGAGCAACAGATAATTCCACCTCCAATGAAGGCACAATCACAAACCCTAAACAGCACTGGTAACTATCACCATGACAAGACTGGTTGGAATATTGGAAATTACTCGCTACCTCATCGCAATGATGGGTCGAATTATCCATGGCGGTATTTTGTGGAAGGGACTGATGCAACTCTAAGTCTATAGGCATAACTGCAGCATGAATCAAGCTAGCAAATAGACTTAGAAGAAGTTTAGTACCCCCTAAAAGATTGAATCATGGCTAACACAATTTAAAAATGTTTAGCTAAAAAGACTGGGGGGATACTTGGGCATTGTCACTGCTATCCCATTGTTATTTTAGTATTGCATTTGGACTACCGGTGAGAGATTGCATCAGTAGTTGATACCTTATCACCGAAAATATGAGGAACTGTCAGATGTTACTTATCCCTCCCAAGAAAAGATTTAGGGATTCGATAAGTTGGAGAAGAAGTGGGGTGGGTAAGTTTTATTTACATCAATATAGGTTACTTCAATCTGGAATCTCTAAAAGCGAATGTAATCGAGAATCCTTTTGGTCCCAAAGTAATCGGGATGTGCTCGGCACATTGTGTAATAAAAGTGCCGAGCACATCCCATTTGATTATGGTTGCCTGAGTCCTAGGATGTTTAATCCTTCACCAGCAAAATTTCACAAATTTCTATTAAGTTCTGGTCTGGGTCGAGAACATAAACAGTGTTAATTATGCTTACTTATTTTCAAAGCTCAAGGCTTAATCTTACTAACCATCCATTGATGTAAAAAATCAGCAATCTCTAAATTGTTTTTTTCAATCATCACCATGTGCCCGTTGCCGCGAATGCCTCTTTCTGACAATCGTATGAAATCGATAGGCGCACCAGCTTGTTTTAAATACGCCGCCGTACAATGATCATAGGGTGCGTGGTATGAACTTTCTGAAACTGTTACCAAAATCGGAAACTGTCGGAAGTTGACCAGCTGCCGTGGCGGTTCAGCTTGCAAAGTACAGGCAATCAAGCCCGGACTATCTGCTGAGGCTTGTACTTGCGTTTTGATTTGCTCAGGTGCTGTCACTGCAGGTTCATAAGTAAGAGCAATGTCGGCAATACCCCAGGCGCGCGCTTTGGGATTGCCTGGTGCATTATTGTTAAATGGTGGGCCAGAAGGCTCGATGGACACAATGCCTTTGATCTTTTGCGGACGACTTTCAGCAATCACCCAGCCCAAGGGGCCTGACTGTGAGTGCGTTAACAAAATGGCCGGACCGATTTTGTCTAGCAATGCAGCGCCAGCAGCTTGATTCAAGGTTTGCGTTTCGACATCACTTAACAATGACTCAACCTGTGTAGCATAAAAAGCATCGAAAGTTGCATCACCACGCCTTCCCGAACCGGGCCATTGATTGTGAAGCTTGGCTTGTGGCCAATTTCCCAAAGTAGCTGACGCTGTAAAAAGTTGCTCAATTTGTGGCGCCGTGTACATACGTAATTTGCCATTCACATCAGGATGCCACGCCGAGCGTCCCCGCGCTGGTTGGTCTACCATGTAAACCACATAGCCCAACTCTAGAAAATGCTCAGCCCACCCCTTTCGACCATCGGGTGTCATCATCCAATTAGTGGCAGTTTGTGCTGCGCCGTGAATCAACACTAATGGGTATGGTTGCTTGACTTGCTTGGGCTGCAGTTTTTCGACATACATTTGTCCTTGCATGACTTCTTTGCCAGGACTGCCAACATAACTGCCACCGACATAAAAGAAACTTCTGCTAGGTACTTGTTGGTCCGGTAAATTGGCGCAGGCTGACAATAAAAATATCAGTGACCAAATCCAAAAACGATTCGTTTTTTTAAATTGCATATTGCGCCCTATGAAATATTTTTCTACTGTTTTTTGGAACAAGACGGTTCCTCACTATGCGTGAGTATAAGTAATTCTTTAATTCAGTTCAATCAGTAATTACCTTGGCATTTAATTCTTAAATATCGAAAAAACAGATGAATTAGATCCATAAAAACACTTTAGTTATTGATATCTTTGACTAGACAAGCAAGCTTGGCTTTAGTTAATAGAAACTTGTCAACGCTGTTTGCTAAAAGATAGTAGAGTATATTTTTATATCAAAATATCCATAGGATCACTTAATGAAACTTCAGTCTTTATTATTTACAAGCGCCTTATTGATTTTTTCTGGCAATGCGGCATTTGCTCAGTCAGTTGAATTTGCTGAACCCAAAAATGGCGCAACGTTGACCAGTCCATTTAAAGTGGTTTTTGCTGTAAAAGGAATGGCGGTGCTACCCGCTGGCGATATGACCGCCAATACTGGTCATCATCATTTACTCATTAATGCAGAGAATATCCCAAACGGAGTTGTAATTCCAATGGATGAGACACATAAACACTTTGGAAAAGGCCAAACTGAAACTGAAGTTAGCCTTCCACCAGGTAAATATAAGTTAACCATGCAGTTTGCCAATGGAGCGCATCAGTCATATGGCCCTCAACTTTCTAAATCGATTGATGTAGTTGTCAAATAAGACTCAATAACCCAAATAATTAAGAAGACATCCTTTTGTGGCTTTGGTGTTTCTTGGTTGTAACTCAATACCTTGGGAAGTTCAGCCTTAAAAGACTAACTCATTTATTTCACCATTAAAATACTTTATGAGTAATTGGTTCAATCCAGTGGATATTTACTGCGAACGCTTAGATCCGAGTTTTTGGGCTGAGCCTATTAATGCATTGAGTAATCTGTCATTTATCGCTGCAGGATTTTTCCTTTTGCGCTTAAGACCACCTCGCTCTGATTTAGTAGCTACTTTGGTTATCCTCATCGGCTTAGGAAGTTTTAGCTTTCATACATTTGCTAATCGCCTTACTGGCCTTATTGATACTCTAGTCATCGCTATTTATTTGGTGACTTTTGCATTTCTGATTCCCAAGCAATGGTCCAGAAAATCGATATTAATTCAGCTGGGTTCAGTTCTGATGTTAATCATAACTATTATTTTGGCTCAACTACTGATGAATCTATTGAAGCCTTCTCTGCCATGGTTACCGCCAGGAATTTATTTTGGTGCTTGGTTGGCTCTGATTGTGTATGCAATGGCGACCCAATATTCAAATACGTCAGCGACTCGATTTTTATGGCTAGCGGTCATCGTTTTTCCGTTATCCCTTCTGAGTCGTCAAGTTGATATGCCCTTGTGTGACCTTACTAGTGGTACACATTGGTTATGGCATCTATTAAATGGACTAACTTTATACTTGAGTAGTTATGGTCTTTGCTTAAAGAAAGACTCCAAGCCTGAGGAGTTCTAAATTAGCCATGGATCTCATTTAACTAATTTTACGAAATATTTCGTACTAAGTAGGTCATTATTTTTGGACTGTCTGCATCGCCACTAATTAACTAGGCATTTCTGAACATCACTTGAAACTACTTTTTTAATACTTGAGAAAAGCCATTCGGTACTTTCAGAAAATATTGAATCAAATTATTTTTTCTCATTACTCGAGTTTAACCACTCTGCAATCTCAGGAAAAGCATCACTAAAATTACCCATAAATTCTCTAATCATCAATATTAGCCCAAGCATTAATAGGAAAAAGACACCTATCGATATAAGTAACAACGTAGTATTGCTCATAATTTTTTATTCAAGATAGCTGATAACTTAAAGTAAATTCCAAAACAAAATATAGATGGAACCCAAATAGCTGTAAAGATAGATTGCTCACGATCTCCTATCACAAACCATAGGTATGCAGAAGTAAAGAAGGATATCACCACTGCCAATAAAATAAAATAATCTGATTTTTTAAACATAAAAGCCCTTTATTAAATTTATGTAGATTCCTTGATCCAGTAGCCAATTGCTCCAGCAAGACAACCTGTTATTGCAACGGATGCTAGGGTACGAATGCCCGAGGAGAATCCAATAGCGAACAAATCAAAAGAAAACATACCCGAAAGCCCCATTAAAATGAGTAAACAACTTGCTAAAATTAAAATAAGACCAAAAGTTATAAGTACCTTTTGTGTTAGATGATTAGCTTGATTCAGGATAAAACTTAAGTTCATTGAATTATTATAGGGTTACCCTGTAATCCTGTGTTTTAAATTCTTAGATTGTAAATTGTAGTTTTTTAATAAGTCAGAGAAAATTTCATCTCAATAATTATTTTCTTCTGCCTTTTAAATGGACAAGATTTCAAAACTTGGCAAGGCAATATCCAACAATAGCATTGGCATGTCCGTGTCCCATGCCGTGCTCCGATTTAAGCAAGTTCACTATTTCCATATGTTTAAGAGAATTATGGTTTTTAACAACAGTGAACCAGTATTCTATTGGTTGGCCATATTTCTTTTCGATCGATGGGAAGTAAGAAGCTGGTCCGAGAGGTTTAGTTTGAGTTGGCATGATTAAATTTCAAATATTTAATATTCTAATTCAATAAATTCATTTTAAAATGGGCAATCGAATATGGCATTCAGCAAAGAAGAACTTGCTAATATTGAGACAGAGATGTCTAATCTTACTTCAATACAGCTTTAACATTCCTTCTGAGGACGGGCAAAACCTCATCTTCAAACCAGTGGTTCTTCTTTAACCAAATATTATTTCTTGGACTTGGATGTGGCAAAGGAATTGCCTTGGGCCAATATTCTTTCCACGCCCTGACAGTGTCGGTCAGACTCTCTTTATTGCCTTCGTCTAAATGCCATTCTTGAGCGTATTGACCAATAATGATGGTTAGCTTGATATTGGGTAATTGCTGTAATAGCTTGACTCGCCATGTATCTGCACATTCTGGTCTTGGAGGTAAATCGCCTGATTTACCTGTTCCGGGGAAGCAAAAGCCCATTGGAATAAGAGCAATCTTCTTGTCATCATAAAAGTCTTCTTTATCAATTCCCATCCACTCCCTTAGACGATCGCCACTAGGATCGTTAAATGGAATTCCTGTTTCGTGAACTCGGCTACCAGGTGCCTGACCAACTATGAGGATTTTTGCTGAACTACTAACCTGAATAATGGGTCTTGGACCTAAAAGTAAATGCTCTTTACACAAGGTACAAGAACGGATTTCTTTAACGAGCTTGGCAAGTTCTTGGGTCATCCTTTAAGAATACACCAAATGAATAAATCACCCGTAGGTGGTTTTGGTATTTCTTGGTGGCCCGGGACGAAATCGAATCACCGACACAAGGATTTTCAATCCTAGCTACTCATAGTGGTAACGACATGCAATAGTAATTAATTGATCTTTTTCAATTGCATAAATCAATCGATTAACATCATCAATACGCCTGGACCATAACCCAGATAAATTTTCTTTTAGTGCTTCAGGCTTTCCAATCCCATCTTCTGGATCTC
>CAISYI010000280.1 GCA_903889595.1 uncultured beta proteobacterium | reverse complement strand
TTAATTCCAAAATAAAATGGGCAACTTGGAAATTTATTGTTATAATCTTCTTTTACCCAAATTGGGGTCGGTAGCTCAGCCGGTAGAGCAGCGGACTTTTAATCCGTTGGTCGCGAGTTCGAATCTCGCCCGACCCACCAAGCATTACTAAGCCTCGCTCTGCGGGGCTTTTTTATTACATGTGATTCCATCAAATATCAATATATCCTTACTAAGGCGAGATAGCGAAACCTCAACACCACCTCCGCCAAAAGTCCAGAATGGATCCATTTAAGTAACATTACCAACTAGAGCTTCCAGGGATTCCCTTAAATGGACCAACAAGTTCTGGTGTAATCCACCCACCATAAAATCCGCCGGGTTGGGGAGTTACGGGCTGGCCTCCAACAGTGCATTGCAGTGAGTTTGCATAAAGCGCTACGCAATCTTTTAATGCCTCAGCACCAATGAAAGGGCTCGGATAACTCCACGCAACTTTGACTAAAGAACGAGGACCATCCACTAAAGACCAGTATTTAGCTGGTCCTTTCCATTCACAAACTGAACCTCCCCCCGCTTGCTGGAATAGATTTTGATTGACATCTGCCCACGGAAGATAAAAAGTAGGTGGGTGTGCTGTCTCAAGTGCCATAATTGCGCGATTTGTGCGAGCAACTTCCACATTGTCCCAGTACACAATCACTTCACGCTGATCTTGAACTAGCTGAGGTGGACGTGGAAAATCCCATACCGATACTTGGCCTGGACCGGGCAATTGAGCAAAATCAGGCCTGCTTGTACCTCGCCATTTCCAAGCATCACGAGCAGCTTGTAACCATGAAGAAATCTCGCTCATGTATTCAGCTTTAAAAAGATGTTGATCGTAAATTCCAAAATTTTTTATACTAGTTGGATAATCTTGCTAAGTCGCATTTACAAATCAAATTTGTTAAAAGCGACTTACTTTGTAGGCCGGTACATTGCACTGATTTTATTGCCTGCAGGATCTCTAAGCCACGCAATATAAATAGTACCAGCAACACCTTCTCTATAACCTGGATCACCTTCACAAGAAGTTCCTCCATGGGCAACACCGATAGCGTGGAACGCATCCACATCAGCTATTGATTTAGCACTAAAACCAATTGTGCCCCCATTAGCGTGAGTTGCTTCCTGACCATCGATAGGTTTGGTGATTGCGAATACTCCACCAGGGCCACGATAAAAATATTTATTATGACTGAAACTCCCAGCCTTTACACCTAATGCGCCAAGCGCGGCATCGTAGAAACCTCTTGAAACTTCTAAATCATTGGCACCCAACATAATATGACTAAACATCATCGTCCCCATTGATAAAATTTGAATAGCAAATGATCTAGTATGAAGCATATTCACTAAAAAATTCAATTATGAATACAAACGCCTCAGTATTGATCATAAATTACTTCTCAAAACACCTATTTTCCACAGAGTTTTTCGCAAAATAGCAGAACACTCTGCACTTGTCAGAAAATATATCACTCATTTGACTTGGGCAATTAAGAAGTGTCTAAATACAAATTTGTGAGTATTTGAAAGTGCAAATCAAAGCTTGAATATTGTGGAAATAACTTCATCAAAACTGCATCACTTTTGATAGAATGAATATCGCAAATTCAACAAGTGAGATAGAGTATTAGAAACTCAAATTCAATCTCAATCAAATTAAGAAAAAATATGGTCACTAACTTAAATCGTCGTCGACTAATTCTGAGTGCTGGCGCCTTTACGGGAATGTCCCTTGCTGGTTGCGCCACAGTTAAACAAAACTCCCAAATCTTTGACGCGCATTGTCACATCATTGATACACGCTATCCAATTATTTCCAACCAAGGATACATACCTCCATCTTTCACTCTGGAAGAATATAAGGCACAGACGATGCCTTTAGGCGTAACTTCTGGTGCGATAGTCTCTGGGTCTTTTCATGGCAATGACCAAAGTTATTTACGCGCCTTATTGCCTCAAATGGGTCCACGTTGGGTAGGTATTACTCAAGTTCCACCCGATATCTCAGATGCTGAAATTGCAAGCCTTGCAATGATTAGGGTCCGAGGTCTTCGCTTTAATGTTTTTCGAGGACGTATTGACTCGGTAGATGACATTGTTGCGCTTGCCACCCGAACTCACAATGTAGGAAAATGGCACGCAGAAATTTATGCAGATGCTGCTGCACTTAGACCTCATGTAGCGAAACTGTCAAAACTTCCACAAATTGTTATTGATCATATGGGAATGACGGAACAGGGCCTGCCCGTAATACTTGATTTAGTAGACTCAGGAGCGAAAATTAAAGTAACCGGATTTGGTCGTGTAAACATGAATGTCCCCAAAGCTCTTGAGCTCATCGCAGCGCGTAATCCAAACGCTTTAATGTTTGGAACTGACCTTCCCTCAACCCGAGCAAAACGCCCTTTTGAATCAGCAGATATTCAACTAGTTAAGGATGTTTTAGGTCCAACAGTATCTGAAAAAGCTTTATGGAGTAATGCTGTAGGGCTTTATAGACCGTTAGTTTAAGTTAGTAAAAATAGAATTTTTTCTTTACTAATACTTATTGCAAGGATTTATCTGAATAATAATTTAGAACCCAGTCAAGCGAATAACTACCATAATGAAATTGCTCACTTAATAGTGAACTCTTATCAAAAATTAACTAGTAAGAGTCTTATCTTCTCGAATGAGCAACTCAATTTTGGTAGACTTTTGTACGAAGCTCCTTTTGTAGTTCTCGCCCATGATAAGAGTGAAGACCCCATATTCTTTTATGGGAATCTTAAAGCACAAGAGGTGTTTGAGATGAACTGGCCAGAGTTAATTCGTTTACCGTCAAGATATTCCGCAGAGTTCGCTAACCAGGCGGCGAGACAACATCTTCTTAATGAAGTTGCTTCTAAGGGTTTTATTGATAACTACTCAGGAACACGAATATCAAAAACGGGTCGTAAGTTCCAAATCGAAAATGCGACGGTCTGGAACCTCCTCGATAAAGACTCGAAAAACATTGGCCAAGCGGCTAGTTTTACGAACTTTATTTGACATACTTTAAGTGTCAGTTACTGGATCCATATCACCACGAGCTAAACAGTGCAGACGCAATAAACCAGTCACCGCCCCTTTATCGTTTTGATTCTAATAGCCGTAAGACACCTAATTAAATTGCTCTTGTGTCTTACGATTACTTTTTTTAAAAATTAGGGGATTTTCGCAAACAACCTTTTTCAATTACTTACCTGGTGCCTTAGCAAAGCGCAAATAAGGTAATTTGATGTCTAGCTCTCCATATTTGGCTGCAGCTTGCTCGTCATTTAAAGCTAAAGCAACGATAACGTCCTGACCAGGAACCCAGTTTGCTGGGGTAGCCAAAGGTACGCCATCAGTTATTTGAATAGCATCTAGGGCTCTCAGGATTTCTGCAAAGTTACGTCCAACAGACATTGGATAAGAAATGGTTAAGCGCACTTTTTTGTCTGGGCCAATAATAAATACAGTACGAACAGTAGCACTATGGGCAGGGGTACGACCATCTGGGAGATAAGCATCGGCTGGTAACATATCGTATAGCTTTGCTACCTGCAATGAGGTATCGTCAATAATCGGAAAGTCTGCTGGTGCGCCAGCAAATGCAGTAATATCTTTTTTCCACTTTTGATGATCATTTACGCTATCAACTGAGACACCCATTACCTTGGTATTGCGCTTAGCAAATTCAGGGGCTAATTGGGCAACTGCACCAAATTCAGTAGTACAGACCGGAGTGAAATCTTTTGGGTGAGAAAATAAAATAGCATAGCTATCCCCTATCCAATCATGCAAGGTTAATTCTCCCGCAGTTGAATCGGTTGTAAAGTTTGGTGCGACATCATTAATTCGTAGTGACATTTTGACTCCTTTTTTAAGTAATTTAATGATTCTACGCTCTATTTAACTTCAAAGAGGACGATAATTTAACTTAGACTAATGAGCTAATTTTGCTCTAATGAATTACTAAGAAGAAAAGTGGTTTTCAATGATTATTAAATGTCCACATTGTCAGAAATTGAATCGCCTACCATTAGATCGAGTTCATGAAAATCCTATTTGTGGCGCTTGCAAATTAAGCCTTCTTTTAGGGCCTATCGAAGCAGATCAAGTTAGTCTTAAAGAAATCCTTAACCAAAATAAATTGCCAGTCATCATTGACTTTTGGGCGCCTTGGTGTGGGCCTTGCAAAATGTTTGCTCCAACCTTCCAAGTTAGCGCTATTAAAAATGGCGAAAAGATTCTGCACGTAAAAGTAGATACTGAAGCCAATCCTAGCATTGGTCACCAATATATGATTCGCTCAATTCCTACCTTGGCAATCTTTAAAAACGGCTCTGAGTTGGAAAGAATTTCTGGGGCGCTTTCTTCAACGCAACTAGCACAGTTTGTCTCAAGATTTAAGTGATTAGTTAAAAAAGTAAAACAGTCTTTTTTTACTTTAGACTCGAGTCAGTCAGTCTAAATCTTTTGATCTATATCGTTATGAGATTTCTCAGCAATTTATTTTTTATTTCCTAAATTTAGAAGTTTCATATAAAATCAAATTAATAATTACAAAAGGAGAAAACGATGAGTCAAGGGCGTGCTGTTGAGTCTAAGAATAAAGCCAAAAAATTTTATCAAAATGGAATAATTGCTTTTGTTGGCATTTTCACTTTGATTACAGTCTGTTTATGGTTTCTATCTAGCATCAACTTCTAAACTAAGGTAGTTTAGTTTTACAAGTGTAAAATTAATATCAAATTCATTTTTGAGAAAAGGCTTAAAGATTAAATCTTTAAGCCTTTTTGTTTAATGAATAGTAATTAATTTAAGTTAATTATTTTTAACATAGTAAGCAATTCCCCATGAAGCTAAAACTAATAACCATATAATTTTTGAATTTTTAATCAAAAACTTCAGCCCCTTATCTTCAATAGATAAGTACTTTTTCTTCTTTTCTACCATTTTTTCATTCATAACATTCTCTCGATTCTCTAAATTTTTACCCCAATTACTCATTAAATCATTCAAAAATTTTTCATTAGTTAAAACCTGTGGAGTAACCTGATATTGATGTTGTAACTCTGTTAAGCTCTTTTTAGTTTGTTCCAACTCCATCTCTAAAAAAATAGCTCTCTGAACTAAAAGATAACTCGCATTGGGTTGTGTAGAAAATGCTTCATTAATCTTTTTCTCAGCAAGAATATCTTTGTAGTTCGTTCTTGTCTGAATCAACTGCCTTAAAAAGCCCATAAGCATGAATGACTCATTCTCAGTCATAAATTCTCCTTTAAAGATTATTTAATGTACTTACAAAAGTTATACAAGATAACTCTTTTACTTAACTTGTTATTTATTAAGACTTTTTAAAGCCTATATTCACCAACTTTACTTGTTAACTTTGATCAAACTAGTGAAACTTATAAAAAAACCTCTAATCAATCGTTAAATAATTCTAGCATTACGTGAAAAATAGTGTAATTAATTATTGACATATTGAAATGTATAATTTAAATTACACATAGGAATGGGTAAATAATTTCCTTAAAATATTGTTTAACCATGAATAGCCCACGTGCGGGTTTTGCACGAAAAAGATCTTTCCAAAGGAGATTTCAAATGTCAGATCCAAATAAAGTATGGCCGACAGGTCTTACAGAGGCGGAGTCAGAAGAGATTCACAGACACCTAATTCAAGGAACTCAGTTCTTTGGCTTAATTGCTGCGTTAGCTCACTTACTGGCTTATATTTATTCACCTTGGCTCAAATAATAGAAGGAGCACAAAATGATTTACGGAAAATTATGGTGTGTAGTTAAGCCATCAGTTGGTATTCCACTAATTATTACTGCAGTAGCATTTGCTTCATTCAATGTTCACCTGCAATTAGTAAACAATACCACTTGGGTTAAAGGCTTTTTACAAGGAAGCGCCCCAGCTGCAGTGGTGGCAAAAGAAGCGGCCAAATAGTTGTAATTTGGTTAAAAGAACAAATCAGGATGAATTTCATCCTGATTTGTTCCAAAGTTTAAATAAATATAATTATATAAATGACATCAACTAGCCGAAAATTCATTAGTAATTGGTCTAGGCTAAGTATGCGCTTTTTGCCTTTTGCAGATGCAGCAACACCTGATGTTCCATTATCGCGCTTACTCCGTTTATCGCTCTTTCAGGTGTCAGTTGGTATGGCCTTAGTCATGCTAATTGGCACCTTAAATCGAGTTTTAATTGTAGAACTAAAAGTACCTGCATCATTAGTATCCATAATGATTGCAATCCCTTTAATCTTCGCTCCATTTAGAGCCGTAATCGGCTTTAAATCAGATACTCATCGTTCGGCTTTAGGTTGGAAGAGAGTTCCCTATATTTGGATGGGAACTTTAGTGCAATTTGGTGGCTTTGCCATGATGCCTTTTGGATTATTAGTATTATCTGGCGCAGGCCAAGCAAGCAACGCGCCCCAATGGGTAGGTCAATTGGGAGC
>CAISYI010000279.1 GCA_903889595.1 uncultured beta proteobacterium | reverse complement strand
CTTCCCCACATTGGAGTTCCGCGCGGAACAGGACGATACCCAATCGGCAGGTTCGTATTATGTCCTGCTGAGACAATGTAGCCACCAACAAAGCCTGGGCCTGATCGATCAAAATTCCAGTTTGCGTGGAAATCATCAATGACGGTATTGGTTCCGCCAGCATTAATGAATGGGTTAAAGTGTTTATCCTCAAAAAACATTTCAGCGCCAACACCCGTATCGTAGGCATAGTTTTTGCCAATTAAGCCTTTTCCTGTGACCGGATCATAGGGAGTGCCAATTTTGGAAAGTAGCATTAAGTGAACGTTATTAAAGGCAAAGGCACACATTAAAACGAGCGCTGCAGGTTGGATAAACTCTTCTCCCGTTTTTAAATTGGTGTAAGTAACGCCTGTTACTTTTTTACCGTTTGAGTCTTTATTAATTTGAGTAACCCAAGTGTTGAGTCGTAATTCAAAATTTGGTTTTTTCATCGCAATCGGAATCACCGTCATTTGCGGTCCACCTTTTGCATTGGACTCGCAACCGAATCGTTGGCAGTAACCGCAATATTGACAAGCACCAAAGTTTGCGCCATCTGGATTGGTGTAAGCCTGGGAAGCATTCGCTGATGGCCGTGGAAAAGGATGGTATCCCTGATTAGAGGCAACCTCTTCGAAAATCTTGGCAGATAAGATGGTTTTTAAAGGAGGTAGCGGATATTCATTTTTCCGACTTCCTTCAAAAGGATTACCACCTGTTTGAGTTTTACCATTTAAATTGCCTGCTTTACCAGAAACCCCCGCTACTTTTTCAAACTTATCGTAATAAGGTTCCAGTTCCGCATAGGTAATTCCCCAATCTTGAATCGTCATATCTTCGGGGATAAATTTCTTACCATAACGATCTTCATACATCGAACGAATTTTAAAATCCATATCCGTCCAGCGCCAGGTTCCACCACTCCAATGAATGGCTGAACCACCAACCCCTTCGCCAGGTAGGAATGAGCCCAACCTTCTCATTGGGAGTGCCTCTTGACTCGGGTTGTTACGAGCGCTAAGAGTATCTCTAGAAGCGTTTTGCATTAATTCTTGGCGAATCGTGTAACGTAATTCATCTCGAATGTTCGGCAATGAGTAGTCATCTGCTGTCGTTTTAAAATCGCCTCGCTCCAGAGCCAAAACTGAAAGCCCGGTTTCTGATAATTCCTTGGCAAGAATCCCGCCGGTCCAGCCCATACCAACGATAACCACATCAACTTCTTTTAATTTTGTAGACATGTTTTATTCCGTTAACTTAAATCGCCAATACCAAAAATCGGCGCTTTATAAGGTTTATTAAAGTATTTCTCCACATTCTGTGCATGGGTTGCAACGGCGCCTGGAAAACCAATCATTTTCCACGCAGCTTTATCTTTATTGCCACCATAGATAGGATCAGAAAACATTCCTTCCATCACATTTTGATAAAGCATAGAAAAAAATACTTGTGCGGGAGGTCCATCAGTAAAAGAAACTTTGCCATCTTTTAAATCAAGCAGAAATTCTTCCGTTTGAGCGGCAGAGATCTTTGAAAATTTATTCCCATACTTTTTTTGACAAATGAGATTTGATTGTTCAATCGATACTTTGTATAAATTGGCAGGTGTTAACGGTAGTTGATAACCTTGGGTTGGCAAGCCTTTTTTCCATGGACCTGCTTGATATAGTCTGTCACCTTTGCCCCAACCACCAGCTAAGGCACGGTCAATATAAAAATGAACACCTAGGTCAGTCCCTTTGGGGCTGAGCTTATCCGCAGGAATCATGTGATTAACTAAACGTTCAATCCACTCTTGTTCTTCTAGATTGAAAAAAATGTATCCCTGGGTATCCGTATTACTTGTTATTGCCTGGGGTTTGTCAGCAGCTAAAGCCTGTGTTGAAACGCCCGATGTCATAGCAACAGAGGTTCCGACTAAAGCACCCTTCAGGAAGCCTCTACGATCATTTGTTGAATTTGGCATAGTATGTAAATTAAGGTTTAAAAGTCATGAGGTAGTCGATTAAAGCTTTACGCTCGGCTGCATTACTGAGGCCAGAGTAGGGCATTCTATTGCCAGGAAAAAGTGCTTGGGGATTTTCTATGAATTTATTCAAAGTACTGACGTCCCAAGTACCTGTTGCATTTTTTAAGGACTTTGAATATCGATAACTTGCATCTGCAGCAATCTGCCGATTCACCACACCGGCTAAAGATGGGCCAATGAGGTTGACGTTTGCTTCAAGACTATGGCAGGCCCGACATTCATTAAAAGCCTTTTCACCTAAGCTCACATTTTGTGAAAAAGATGGCCAAGAAAACATGGAAAAATTGATCAAAACAGATATTAATATTAGTAATTTATTTTGGTTACGCATAAGAAGTGTTGAAGCTTATAAGAGCAGTTGTTTCATAAATTCCAAAAAATCAAGATCACTTTTTCATTTCAAAAAGTGGTTCAACCGATTAACTGGTGTTGTGTTACATCAAATAGTTTTAATAATTAACTTGATCTTAAATCTCAGTTCAATGAGTTTTTAAGAAAATGTTTGCCTCTAATTTTTTTATTATTCTTTGATATTACTCTTCATCTTTTATTTTTAAATGTGGGGTATTCCCTAAAGGTAAAGCATTTTTTCAATAAAAGTTGTTTTTTTTCAAGTTTTAGGATATTAGTTGATCATTTTAGGCATCAGATAGTTGCACTCTTTATAATCAATTTAATAACAAATCATCAATTTTTATTGATGGAAAACCGGAGACCGCAGTTACGAAAACTGCTTCATTTTTTAATCCTTCATACTCAACGATATGTCTAATTCCCTACCGTTTCAAAATCCAATGCCATGCGCAGAAACTTCTCAACCGAAGATTACCCTACCAAAGAACGCAACCGACTGTCATTGCCATCTCTTTGGGGATATGACCAAATATCCAATGATGAAAGATCCTGCTTATTTGCCACCTGCAGTCAGTGTTGAAGATTATATGCAACTGATTGAGAAGTTAGGGATTGAGCGGGCTGTTATTGTGCATGCCAATGTTTATGGACAAGATAACTCCCTAGCCCTTGATGTGATTGCGAGTGCTCCAGATCGTTTCCGAGCGATAGGTCTGGTGGAAGAATCCATCACCGATGCTGAATTAGAGCGTTTACATCTGGGCGGGGTCAGAGGCTTTCGCTGTAATTTGGTGAATCAAATTGGTTTGTCTTTAGACGCAGCTAAAAAATTAGGCGAGCGGGTTAAACAATATAACTGGCATACACAGTTTTTAATGGATGTCGAAAAGATGCCCAATTTAAGAGAAACCTTTGCTGATTTTCCGATCGATGTGGTGATTGACCATATGGGTCGACCTGTAATCGAACAAGGGGTTCAAGCCAATGGCTTTCAAGGATTGATTGATTTCTTAAAGACCGGTAAAGCGTGGTCTAAACTTTCCGCACCTTATCGCACGTCTAAAGATCCGCTGTTCTATCGTGATATCGTGCCGTTTGCACAAGCATTAGTGGAAGCGGTGCCAGATCGACTTGTTTGGGGCTTTGATTGGCCGCATGTCAATATGGCTCCTAATACACCGATGCCGGATGATGGAGAATTGGTCAATCAAATTGGAGAGTGGATTCAATCACCTG
Organism: uncultured beta proteobacterium; assembly: GCA_903889595.1. GTDB lineage: Bacteria > Pseudomonadota > Gammaproteobacteria > Burkholderiales > Burkholderiaceae > Polynucleobacter. Next base: position 1,693 of record CAISYI010000279.1, on the reverse strand, counting down.
ACAACTTACAAAAAGTCATGGTTGATAACCCTACAAGACTTTACGGCTTTTAATTGTCCTATTCAAAATGACTCTCGCTCTGGTGATGCGAGAGTCATCGAATGCGCTATTCGGCTTGTACACCTGAGCTTTTGACGACCTTACCCCAAGCGATGATGTCCTCTTTCATCATTTGATAAAAACCCTCAGGGGAAGTGGTTTCAGGTTCATAACCACTTCGGATGAGTTGCTCTTTCACTTCGGGAGTCTTAATGGCTTCCGCAATGGCAGCATTTAATTTATTGATGACTTCTTTCGGTAAATTGGCTGGCCCAAATAATCCGTACCAAGTTTTTACTTCGAAATTGGGTACCGTTTCGGCAATCGTGGGTATGTTCGGCAAAATTGGAGACCTCACCAAACTCGTCACGGCAATCGGATTTAAACGCTTTCCTTGTACTTGGCTCAGAATGGTTGAGGTATTTGTAATTAAAACATCTACTTCACCACCGAGTAAAGCTGTTACAGCAGGGCCAGAGCCCTTGTAAGGAATGTGTGTAAATTTGGTGCCAGTCGCTAAGCCTAGCATTTCCATCCCAAGATGGGGTGTACTGCCCGTTCCAGCGGAACCATAATTCAGTTTGCCGGGTTGTTCTTTAGCGATTTTAATTAAGTCACTGACCGTTTTGACGGGGAATGCAGGGTTTGTCACCAGTGTGCTGGGTGCCATAGTGATGAGACTAATCATCGTTAGATCTTTTAATGGGTCATACCCCAAGTTTTTATACAAACTTACACTAATTGGAATGGAACTATTACCGACCAATAGGGTATAGCCATCTGGATTGGATTTGCTAGTAAATTGGGCACCGATATTACCGTTTGCACCTGGCTTATTATCTAAAATAATAGGTTGCCCTAAAATTTCGTTTAACTTTTTGCTGAGTGGCCTCATCAAGACATCCGCACCACCGCCTGGTGCAAATGGAACAACGATGTGAATGGGTTTAGATGGATACTCTTGTGCTTTGAGCATTCCGCTACTTGCAATTGACAAACAAAGGATGGATAAACAAATCAATGATTTCATGCGATCTCCCTTACGAGCTACTTTGTAATTAATTTTTGAATAGAAGACATATTTTTAACCTGATCAATGTTCCACAGGTAATCAAATAACTCTACTGAACGTGTCTTGCCTAAAATGGGTCCAATTAAATCCATTGCTTTTTCTTTTTCTTCATAAAGATTAAGTGGATTTTCAAAACTACCTTTCGCAGCCATTGTTTGACCATGTAAGACAGTGCCATTTTTTAAATGGACTTCCATCACGCAGCGCCAACGTCTTTGGACATCAGTCAATGATTCATCCCCAACTGCATGAACTTTAGAGCGCATTTTTAAAATTTGGGGGTCTTTCATCCTTGCAAAATCATGGGCAGATTTAAAAGTCAGTTTGTTATCAATCATCATCACTGAGAGTAAGTGCTGTACCGAGATGTCTGGCATTGGACGGTTGTTGACAATTTCTAACTCTTTATCAGGCATCTTCGCAATAATTTTATCTACATCCGTTGCTTTAAATTGATGCTCTTTAAGAAGGTCATTTAAGACATGCATTGGTCCTTGAATTGGTCCGCCGATAGGCCATCTTTTAATGGATGCCCGCATCATCTCAAATCTTTTTCCTAGACCATCTACTAAATCATTAATG
>CAISYI010000278.1 GCA_903889595.1 uncultured beta proteobacterium | reverse complement strand
TTGGTGAGCTAGATGGTCACATTACACCGCGATTAGAAACTCTCAAAGCGATCTTTAAAAATGTTGGTACACCTGAAGTCTCTAATAATATTTTGGGTTCTAAATGGTCAAAACTGATTGCTAATTCGATGACCCAAGGACCCATTGGGATGCTAGGTATGAAATCTTCAGAAGCGGTCCTGTTGGATGGATTTTTTGAAATTGCTTTAGCCGCAGGCATGGAAACCTTTTTGGTAGCAAAAAAAATGGGATTCACGATTGAGCCTGTGTTTGGTTTAGATCAAAGCGATTTTGATGGATCACCACGTGATGCAGTGGAATTACTATTTAAGACCCTCGTAAAACACATTGGACCCCATTCAAGAAATGCTGTTGTGCAAGACCATGCAAAGGGGCGGCGTACTGAAGTAGATTATCTTAATGGTTATGTTGTGAAGAAAGGATTGGAATGTAATGTCCCAACCCCGATGAATACGGCTGTCACGAAAATGAATCAAATGATAGATGAAGGTGTTTATCCTGCAGAGGAAAAAAACCTGCAAAGAATTCAATCACTATTAAATTAAAGAAATAATTATTTAGGAGACGCTATGAATCAAATGATGAGTAATCACAAAAGAAATTTTTTAAAAGTTTCTTCAACCATGTTAGGGGCATCTTTAGTTGCCCCATTAGATTCTTTTGCACAGGTCGTTAAAACAGATGTGAACCCTGGCCAAAATGCCACAAAAAGAATGGCTCAATATGCTTTAAATGTAAAGTATGAGGATCTGCCAACTAAAATCGTTGACGAATGTCTGAGGGCATTTGTGAACTTTTCAGGTGTAACAACTGGCAGTTGTAGGCACGAAGCAGTCGATATTTCTATAAAAAGTTTAGCGCCTATTTCGAAATCCACTCAGGCAACCATACTAGGTAGAAAAGAGCGCTTTGATATTCTGAATGCCGCTTTTATTAATGGTGTTTCAAGTCATGTGTTTGACTTTGATGACACCCACTTAGTTACTAATGTGCATGCTGCTGGACCGATTGCTAGTGCATTATTGGCTTATGCTGAATATCGTCCTGTTTCTGGCAAAGAATTCTTAACTTCGTTCTATTTAGGAATCGAAATGTCGATTCGACTTTCGAACGCTCTTCATCCTGGTCATGCCGGAATTGGTTGGCATGTTTCTGGTACGACTCCAACTATCGGTGCAGCACTTGCCGTTGGTAGATTGATGGGTCTAACTGAACAGCAAATGATTTGGGTGATTGGTTTAGCAGCTTCTCAGCCGGTTGGCTTTAGAGAATCTTTTGGCTCGATGAACAAAAGTTTTAATCCAGGCCGTTCGGCATCCAGTGGTTTGTTTTCAGCATTGCTAGCAAAAAACAACTTTACGAGTTCAAATCAAACGATTGAGTCACGGATTGGTTGGGCGAATTCACTCAGCGTCAACCGTGATTATCATGAGATGCTAGATGATTTAGGAGTCCGTTTTGAGACCGCACTTGATACGTATAAACCTTTTGCTTGTGGGATTGTGATTCACCCCGCGATTGATGCAGCGATTCAGCTACGCAATAAATACCAATTGCAAGCTGATCAAATTAAGAGCATCCAGCTAAAGGGGAACCCTATGGTGCTGGAATTAACCGGTAAGAAACAACCTCAAACAGGTTTAGAAGGTAAGTTTAGTGTTTACCACTCCGTAGCAGTGGCAATCTTAAATGGTAAGGCTGGAGAAAAAGAATATTCGGATGCGATTGTCTTAGATCCTAAAACCATTGCACTAAGAAATAAAATTGAAGTCGAAGTAGACCCTAACATTCCTAAAAAATCAGGCGATATGACAATTACTCTCAATGATGGAAGAGTTTTCAATCAGTTTGTAGAAAATGCTGTAGGTAGTGTTGAAAAGCCAATGACGAATACACAATTGAATGAGAAGTTCCATGATTTAGTCGATGAAATTCTGCCAATGAAAAATGCGAATCGACTGTTGGAGGCTAGTTGGAAAATTAATACCTTTGCGGATGTTGGTAAATTTCCGAAATTATCCGTTCGCTAGAAATAGCTAATGAGGACTCTATCCTTGCATCTAGGATAGAGTTGCCTAGGTTAAGTTGCTTCCTTATGAAATACTTCAGGTGATCGATTTACTCAGATTTAATATTGGCCTGACGAGCTACATTGCTCCACTTGTTAAATTCTGATTTTAAGTACTGATCAAACTCTTCAGGCGAGCTTGAAATAATTTCAATCCCAAGCTTATCCATTTTGTCTTTAATCTCAGGACCACTCATAGCCACTTTAATATCACTTTGGATTTTATTTACGAGCTCTTTCGGGGTTTTCGCTGGTGCTAAAACGCCCGCCCAAAGCGCTGCCTGAAATCCTGGAATTAAAGTCTCAGCGACCGTTGGTACTTCTGGTAAAAGTGGTGAACGTTTTAAACCTGAATAAGATATAGCTTTCAATTTACCTGCTTTGATTTGTTGAATTGCCTGAGAAGGGCTGCCGATATTTAGATCAACAACGCCTGTCATTGCATCTAACATTGCTGGTGCACCACCTATGTACGGAACATGGACCATCTTAATCCCTAAAGTTGAGTCCATTAACTCTTGCGAAAGATGGTGGATCGAGCCATCACCTGGTGTTGAATAAGTTACCATTCCTGGTCTAGATTTAGCAAGGCTGACTAACTGTGCCAAAGTATTGGCTGGTAACTTCGGATTTGCCATTAACACTAGGGGAGAGTCACCAACGAGGCTAACGGGAGCAAAATCTTTAAAGGAATCGTAAGGGAGTTTTTGCCGAATACTAGCCAACACAACATGGTTGGTGAGGATTACTAATAATGAGTAGCCATCAGGATTAGCTTTAGCAATTGCATCGGCAGCAATTGTTCCAGAGGCTCCAGGGCGGTTTTCAACGATAACGGACTGTTTCCAAACCATACTCAGTCTTTCCCCTAACTCTCTGGCCACAATGTCAGCCATCCCACCTGGGGGAAATCCCACTACTAGTTTTACTGGTTTACTCGGAAATGTTTGTGATTGCGCAAGTGTCGAGAGACACATTAAAAACATCAGATTGCAAAGTATGAATAGTTTTTTGATAGTTTGATTTTTCATTAAGTGGACTCCTGATAATGGGTTAGCCAAGGATTGGCCTTTTCTAAATTGGGTACAACACCGATACCAATTTGGTCTGATAAATACATTTTTCCATCGTGAAGGGTAGGAAAAGGTTCAGCTAAAATTTCTCTTAATGGATTTTCATTCACATCCATTTCTAACAAACCATCCCCTCCTAGGGCGCTTAAAACATGAGCAGAGGTCATCAGACCAAGCCCGCTACCTAGCCAGTGAGGACAATAACGCAACTGATGATTGAGTGCTTCTTTAGCAACGATCGAATTGCCGGTTACTCCGCCCCATTTACCAACATCGGGTTGAATCACCTTTAACCAATCACTTTGCTTTTCAAAATCATCACCCCGTAAATTCTCACCACCAGCAAGTGGTGCATTGAGTAAAGAGGCACACTCCAGCCAGTCTGCCTTACTTGCATTTGCTATAAGTGGTTCTTCAACCCAGTTTAGTGGGAATGAATTTAACATGGGTGCAGCCTGTCGAACTTGATCAATTGTCCAACCTTGATTCACATCGACAAAAAGTTGCTCGTGCTTATGTAAATTACTGGATATTTTGGATAGATTACTTTTATCAATTGATTCGCCAAAACCTATTTTTTGTTTAAATGCTGTAAAGCCTAACCCTCGACTTTGCTCAACCACCGCAGGACCGTCAGTAGGGTTAAGGCCACTCGCATAAACGGGTAAAGGTCGCCTTTTTCCACCTAAAAATTCAGCTAATGGTAGATGATTTTTTCTGGCTAAGAGATCCCAAATAGCACAATCAATGCCAGCAATCGCGGAAGAAAATGGACCAAACTCTCCCGTCTGTATTTGCATTGCTTGCGTCTTTTTTTCTAAATAAGACCAGCAGGCTTGTGGAGTTTCAAAAACTTGTTTTTTTAATAAAGGAAATAGAATTTGATGAACGATATTTCTTTTATGATCTGCTGCAAAAGAAGGTAAAGTCGCATAAATTTCTCCCCAGCCAAAAAAACCTTCACCATCTTCCACTTTTACTAATAAAGCTACCCGTGTACTCACCGTTGTTAAAGTTGAAACGACAGGCTTTTGAACAGGTGCTTTAAAGATATACGTACTAATCGATTTAATACTAAAAGGATTGTGATGAAGGGGACTTGATGGCAATAGTGATAAATTCATCATTTAATTGTCATCGCACGAATAATGGTTTCATCTGGATCATACCCAAGCCCTGGACCCGTTGGGACGATGATTTCTCCATTCTGAACTAAGACAGAAGTACCCAAAGGATTATTTTCTAGCGTCGCAAATGAATATTCAATTAATGGCTTTTCATTTAAAAGCGTTGCAAGGTGCAAGGTTGCCAATAGGCCAGGCCCAAAGTACGGAGAGTGTGGCATTACCGGAACATTGAATGATTTTCCAAGAGAGATAATTTTTAACATCTCTGAAACACCACCAATCTTCGTCACACTGGGTTGGATATAATTCACTGCATCCGACTCCAGCATTTGTTCAAAGTGTTTCAAACTTAAATTATTTTCGCCTGCTGCTATCGCCATCTTGCCTGCGCTTTTTAATTTTGCTAGGTTTTTAAAGTCTTCAGGAGGCCAAATGGGTTCTTCTAACCAGTAGAGCTGATATTGATGAAGCTTGTCGATCATCTCCATGGTCTCTTGGAGATCCCAGGGACAGTTAACATCCATCATTAAGGGTAAATCTAGGCCCATGACTTCACGAGCGGCTTGTACTTTGTCCACACCAACTTCATGTAACTTAATCGCTTTGAAACCTTTGTTGAGAGCATCCTCAGTATTTTTCTTGACGAGATCAATCGTGCCGTACCGCATCAAACTGGCGTAACAAGAAAAGGATTGATGTGGTGAGCCACCAATTAATTCAGTTAAGGACTTATTTTCACGTTTACCTTTTAAATCCCATAGAGCAATATCTAGACCTGATAATGCATATGTAACGGGGCCAGTTCGTCCTAAAATATGGAGTTGCCTCTGTAACTGATTCATGATGATTGGGATATTTGTTTCATCTTTCCCAATCATGAGCGGTGCTATTAAATGATCAAAAGCTTGTTTCGTTGCCGGCCAAACAGAAAGTCCAAAAGCTTCCCCCCAACCAATGAGTCCGTCTTCGGTTTCGATACGGATAAATAATATTTCCATTTTCCGTGGGATACCCGCAAAAGTGGGTTTAGGCCCACCAATGTCATACGGAATACTTACAGGAATTGCTTGTGCAAAACGTATTGTCATAAGCCCAGACGAGTCTCCAAAATTTTTGAAATAATTCTTTTTTTACTAGTATATACTAGGCAAAAATAAGCATTTGCATGAACATTGATGCAAAATAATACGGAGACTTGAGATGGCGATTCGTTCGGTGAAAGCCTATCCTCTGAGTTTGCCATTTGATATCGGTGGTCCCAAACCGATCTTTGCTGGCAAGACGAGAGAAATGGAAATGTTGTTAATTCGGGTTGAGACCGAAGACGGACTCATTGGCTGGGGAGAGTCCTTTGGCTTTAGTATTTGGCCAGCTAGTTTAGAAGTAATCGAACGCTTAGTGAGCCCCCTTGCCATCGGTCGAGATGAATCAAAGATTGATGAACTTATTTTAGAGATCAGTAGAAAACTGCATCCTTTAGGGCGAGCTGGTGCGGTCATCTTTGCTATCTCTGGCTTAGATACTGCACTGTGGGATATTCAGGCCCAAAAACAAAATAAGTCGCTTGCAAATTTTTTATCGAATGAGCCCAAAACTGTTATTCCTGCTTATGCAAGTTTGATTCGTTATAACAATCCTGATCTTGTCGCAAAGAATGCATCTGCAGCTGTGCTGCAAGGGTTTAAAGCGATTAAATTGCATGAAACCGGTTTTGATGAAATTAAAGCTGCTAGGGATGCGATTGGCCCAGATATTCATTTAATGGTCGATACGAATTGTCCTTGGACGCCATTACAAGCAATACAGATATGTGAAAAATTACAAGTACTCAATTTGTTTTGGATTGAAGAACCAGTTTGGCCTCCAGAAGACCATGAAGGATTAGCTCTGGTAAAACGAGAAGGCAATATTCCGACCGCTGCAGGTGAAAATGCACTAGGGTATTCTGATTTTAAAGATTTAATTACTATGCAATCCGTTGATTATTTGCAACCTAGTGTGACGAAAATTGGTGGGATATCAGAGATGTTGAAGGTAATGGGGCTGATCAAAAATACCTCTATACGACTAGCACCGCATTCCCCTTACATGGGGCCTGGCTTAGTTGCCACTGCGCATCTGATTGCAGCGCAGAAAGAAGAGATTTATTTGGAATATACCTTTTGCCAAATGGACTTCAATCCATTAGGTAAATCGGTTTTGACGCAGGATGGATTTTTTAATATTTCTAGCCAACCCGGCTTAGGCTTGGATGTTGATATGAATATT
>CAISYI010000277.1 GCA_903889595.1 uncultured beta proteobacterium | reverse complement strand
TTATAGTGCTGCCGCACCGGTTTCACCGGTACGAATACGCACAACTTGCTCAATAGGTGTAACGAAAATCTTACCGTCGCCAATTTTTCCTGTGCGTGCAGCAGTTTCAATTACTTCGATCGCGCGATCAACTAAATCGTCGCTTACTACTGCATCAACTCTTACCTTTGGCAAGAAATCAACCACGTATTCAGCTCCACGATACAGCTCTGTATGACCTTTTTGACGGCCAAAACCTTTAACTTCGGTAACGGTAATACCAGAAACACCTAATCCTGCTAGTGCTTCACGTACTTCGTCAAGCTTGAAAGGTTTAATAATTGCTATGATTAGTTTCATATAGCTCTCCTCATCCGTAGATGATTAAATTAAAATGCTTTTGTGAAAGAAATTAAGCCTGTACCACGACCTAAGTTTTGACCAGTTGGTGAAACGTATACTGTACCGTCTGCATTGGTACCAATGTATGCAACTGCAACGTTCATACCGTGACCTAAATCTTTAGTTAAACCTACTTTCCAGTCTGTGTATGAAGCATTAGGATTTGCTGAACCAGCAACTTTTTGATAACCAACGTGGCCATTTAGAACAATACCTTCTACGCCTGTATCGTAATTTAAAGCTAAATCAAGATAACTAGATCCTTTGCTACCTGCAAAACCGAACAAATCAGAAACTGCATAAGAATACTTTAAGGTTGCAAAGCTATATGTACCAGCAATATACAACTCGGTTGTATTTGGGTTAGTTAAAGCACTTGGATAGTTTGATGTTGGATAGTAATATTGAAGAATACCGCCGTCCAAAGTTAAGCCTTCAGCAACTTCTTTTTTGTATCCACCGTAAAAATCCATTTCGATTGGTGCTGATGAGCCAGGAGCTGCATCACTTAACCAACTAATATTTGAATTCCAGTTACCGACGTAAAAACCGCTTTCGTGAGCGTAATCAAAACCACCTTGAATCGTAGGCTTAGAGTTTGACTGAGAAATACCACGATAGCGATATTCGCTTCCTAAAGTAACGTTTGCAGTTACAGGACCTGGATCTGGAACTGCTGCAGGAGCATCTGCTGCAGGAGCATCTGCTGCCATCGCAGTAGACATAGTCATTAAACATGCTGCAGAAATTGCACTTAAAGTTAAAAATTTGGTTTTCATAAATTTATTCCAATTCAGTTGAGTTAAAAAAACTGCTAATTAAGAAGACTTACTTTTCTTAACTCTATTCTTCCAAAATGATGAAGGTCTATTTGAAGATCATTCACTAATATGTTGCATGAGCTAAAAAAAGCACCAAATTGGTGAATTTATGCTTCACACAAAAGTCTTGTAATCAGTTTATGATTAGTAATTCTCAATTACTTGGCAAATTCTTATGAGCAATAATGATTTCTTTAAAAAATTCCAATCCATGGCTGAAGATGTCCAAAAAAAGGTTTCTGATGCTGTTGCACAGTCCCCTGCAAAAGATATTGAAAAAAACGTTAAAGGTTTAATGCAGCAGGGTTTCCAGAAGATGGATTTGGTTACGCGCGAAGAGTTTGACATACAAGTTCAGGTGCTTGCTAAGACACGCTCAAAATTAGAAGAGCTAGAAACTAAAATTGCCGCTTTGGAAGCTAAGTTACTCTCTAATTAATAGGCTTTCAATAAGGTCTAAATCCACCGAGGAATGTTGAGAATTGCTCGGTCACTGCTTCTGACTCTTTTTCAGTTGGTTTTTGTTTAAAGGCTTTTATAGCTGTTAACTGGTACAAGCGTGTGATTTGATTATTATCAGAGCGCTTGACCCAATACACCCAATATATTCGATGCAGTCCATCGGGGCTCTTTCCAGCTAACTGATAGCCCTCTCCAGGCACTTTGGAACTACCTTCACCTGCCAATGTAAAGCTAGTTTTTAATAGTTCAGTTGCAGTCTGATTAGCAATACTCTTTTGCGCGTTGTTCTGCATCGCTGCCAGTAATTCATCACTTGAGGTATTTTTTTCATCCAATTTTAAAGTGCCGATAGCAAATATAGCCTCACCGGCATTGGACGCTTCCAGGGAAATATCGATGGGACGATCTTTGAAAGGAAACTGCTTTTGTTCAAAGGTTGTTTTTGCTGGGAATAGTGCTGAATATCCCTGCTCATCGGATCGTATTTCTCGCCAATTAAAAGTAGCTGTACAAGCAAATAAAATACTTAACAGTAATAAAGCGGTTATTTTTTTCATGGAAAGACTTATCAAATAACGCCAGCCTCATGGGCTTGTTGATCTGCGTGATAACTAGACCTGACCATTGCCCCCACTGCTGCATGACTAAACCCCATTTTGATCGCCTCTTGCTCAAACATCTTAAATGTATCTGGGTGGACATATCTCCTAACTGGCAAGTGATGACTTGATGGAGATAAATACTGCCCAATAGTTAACATATCAATTTGATGCTCTCTCATATCGCGCATCACTTCTAAAATTTCCTCATCGGTCTCACCAAGTCCAACCATTAATCCACTCTTGGTTGGGATATTGGGATACATCTCTTTAAAGTCTTTTAATAATTTTAGGGAGTGTAAATAATCTGCTCCAGGTCTCGCTTCTTTATAAAGACGTGGAACCGTCTCTAAATTATGGTTCATCACATCCGGCAAACCCGAACCATTGTTTGAGCCAAAGATTTCTATAGCTTTTTCTAATCGCCCTCTGAAGTCAGGGACCAAAACTTCTACCTTAGTGTTGGGGGACAATTCTTTGGTGTTTTGAATACATGACACAAAATGCATCGCACCACCATCGCGCAGGTCATCTCGATCAACACTTGTGATCACAACATAGTTTAGCTTTAACGCAGCAATGGTTTTCGCCAAATTCATTGGCTCATTTTCATCTAAAGGATCTGGTCTACCATGTCCAACATCACAAAATGGGCATCTTCTCGTACATTTTTCGCCCATAATCATGAAAGTCGCAGTGCCTTTTCCAAAGCATTCACCGATATTAGGGCAACTCGCTTCTTCACAAACAGTGACTAATTGATTCTCTCTGAGAATGTTTTTGATCTCAGCAAATCTAGAATTTCCAGAGCTTGCTCTAACCCGAATCCAATCAGGTTTTTTTAATACTTGATCAATTGGAATGATCTTGATTGGGATGCGGGAAGTCTTCTCAGCAGATTTTTGCTTTTTAGAAGGATCGTAGGCAAGTTCAGTAATTATTTTTTCACTCATAAATTTACTCTATTCTTTACGCCTTAAGCGTGTTGCTGCAACTGTCTATTAAGTTGTTTAATTAATGTATCAGAAACTTCTAAAATAGTTACATTCTTATTTAATGTTGCTAAATCAACTGTTTGTAAGCCCTCATAACCACAAGGGTTAATCATTTCAAACGGTTTTAAATCCATCTTCACATTGAGGGATAAGCCATGATATGAACACTGTTTGGTAATTTTTAAGCCTAAAGCTGCTATTTTCGCCCCTGATAAATGTTCATACCCACTATTTTTATCATTTAAATAAATACCCGGCGCCCCTGATTTTCTCTCTGCATGAACTTCTAATTGCGCTAAGGTATCAATTACAGCCTGTTCGATTTTATTAACGAATTCCCGTACGTAAAGGTTTTGTCGCTTTAAATTTAATAATAAATAAACAACTAATTGTCCTGGTCCATGGTAAGTAATTTGGCCGCCGCGATCTACAGGCACTAGAGGGATACCAGAATTCTGATCGAGTAAGTGCTTGTTTTCGCCCGCTAAACCTAAAGTAAAAACGGATGGATGCTCTAATACCCAAATTTGATCTTTTGTGAATTCCGTCCGTTCCTTCGTAAAGACTTTCATCGCCTCATAGGTAGTTAAATAATCTTGTAAACCAAGATATTTCACTTCTACGGCATTACTTGTCATAACTTATAAAACTACGCTAACTAAAGGATGAGTCGACAAAGTTCGGTAAATTTCGTCTAATTGCTCTCTGCTAGTTGCGTTAATATTTACAGTTAACCCTAGATAATTATTCGCTTTTGAAATACGCTCTTCCATCTCAGAAAAATTAAATTGTGGATCAAACTGCTTGCAAACCATCGCAACGGCTGATTTAAAATCAGGATGATTTTTGCCCATCACTTTTATAGGAAAGATACAAGGGTACTTAATCAAAGACTCATTGTGTATATTAGTTTCCATTTTCTACTCCATACCAGGCTGCAATAATAGCCTGTCTAATGCAATGTAATTTGCGATGAAAAAAATGATCTGCTCCTGGAACGACTTGAACCAATAATTCTTGCGGTCTGGCCCACTCAAACACATCATTTAATAAAATAGTTTCATCTAATTCGCCATGAATAATGATCGAATTAGTTGGAACCTTGGGTACATCCCACTTACCACAGGCAGTACCTACTAAGATTAACCGTTGTGGAAAATCATCCTGTAACTTTTCTACTAATCTACTACTGACATAAGTACCAAAGGAAAAACCTGCTAACACGTAAGGTAATTTAGAGATTTGACTTACCCAAGGGAAGGATTGAAGGTTTGGAATCGCCTCCCAAAATACTGATGTTCTTGCTTGGGCAAGGATTTCTTCTAAATCCTGGGTTTCACCGATGCCGTGATCATGAACACCTGTTGACTGCCCCACGCCCCGAAAATTAAACCGAATCGTTATGAAACCCAATTGGTTGAGTACTTTTGCAAGTGTTACCGCTACCTTATTATCCATTGTTCCCCCCATGAGAGGGTGTGGATGCGCCACAATAGCAACACCTTTGATTGGGGAAAGAGGATCCGTAAGTAACTGTTCAGGAAGTTCAATTTTGGACTGGGCAAAGCCAATCGAAATTGGAATCTGTTGGTCTATAGAACGAATAGTCATGCCACGCTATCGCTTAGGATAAGTCTTTTCACTGGTTTACCATTAATAAAATGGCTTTCAATGATTTCATCGATATCTTCTTTATCAACGAATTGATACCAAATGCCTTCTGGATAAACCACCATAACTGGACCAAGATCGCATCGATCTAAGCAACCAGCTCGATTGACACGAACCTTTCCAACCCCATTGAGGTTTAAACGTTTACATTCGCTTTTCGCGTAATCAAACATATCGGTTGCACAGTGATTTTCACAGGAATTTTCACCATTCTTACGAAGATTTAAACAAAAAAAGGCATGGTATTGGAATTGGCTCATATTTGAATTATATCTGTTTAGTATCTCAGTCTAAAGACTGGGGAAAAGATGTCAGCACAACTTTGTAATGCTTTATTAAGACTATGATTGCCAGCAAAGGCCAAACCATTGTCAACCATGCAAGTAATCCATTAAAGTGCGTTAGACGCCCTTGAGGAAGCAGTTGTAATTGAGACAAGTAATAAGGATTTTGAGGCAATATATTGACGAAAATCAAGAGTAAAACAAAACCTATGACGGCAACAATCCAATGGGTAAGTCTTGAATTATTCCTTATGATTATTGCAACGATGAAGCCTAATATGATCCCAAAACCATTTGCAACACTAATCCAATGTTTTATATCAAAAGAGCCATATTGAAGTTGTGACATAGCCACTTTTAAGAAGGCACTTAGCATCACAACGCAAAGTATGACTTTCAATTTAGGTGCTTGACGTCGAATTCCACTCATCATGAATGCGCTTGAACTGATAACTGCCAAAGCTGCGATGACAACTTCCTGAGTCGTATTGCTTAAAATTGTTGTCCAGTAGGGCGATACTTTTAAAAAGTTTAAGTTAAAGTCTCCCATTCCCAGCCATACATTCTGAGGAAAAATTTGGGCTATAGGAAATAGGATGAGTAAAAGGAAAAATTCTTGATTTTTTCCAAAAAAAACTTCTCTAAAGCGGCCTGTCCAATGCTCTGATAACCTTACTGGATTAATCGTAATGGCCAATAGGGCACCAATGAAGGTTCCTAATCCATTTGCATAAAAATCTATTAGGTTAGCTACCCTAGTTGATAAAAAGGATTGGACTGATTCCAAGCTAGCTGAAAGTAATAATCCAAATAATAAGCTAAAAAGGAATGCCGGCCATTTGACCGATCTTGGAAATAGCGCTAAAACGCCTAAAAAACCCAATGGCATATAACCTAGAACATTCACTTCCACATCAAAAAGAGGGATAAATTTGGGAAGGGGTGCAGTTGACCAAGAAAATGGATCTAAAGTGACATATTCAAAATTAAAGGGCGTTAAGCTAGCGAAAATAATGAGTGCGATATTCGCGACTAGGAGAAGTCTCACCAATAAAAAAGGCGTGAGCACTTTACTGTCGTCTAAGGAACTAGTTCGTTTTTTGTACATTTCTACTTACAATTTTTACATTATCATTCATGTATGGAATGCTTATTTGAAGAAGTTACCGAAACACTATCTACCAACGAAGATTTAATGAATCGCTGGCGAAGTAATGACTTACATCTTCCAGTAAGTCGCCTAGCAGAACACCAAACCGCTGGTCGAGGCCGTCGTGGGAATGCTTGGATTTCTGAAAAAAATAACTCATTAACGTTCTCACTTGCTTACCATTTTGAGGCTAAAACAAATTTACGTACATTACAACCATTAAGTTTAGTAGTTGGTTTAGCCATTTTAAAAAGTATTGCCCAATATTGGAATACTGATCTAGATACTTTAAAGTCTAAGGGTCTTGGACTAAAGTGGCCAAATGACCTTTACCTTGGGAACGCCAAGCTAGGTGGAGTATTAATCGAAAGTGGTCAAAAAACTGGGGGTGATCCGATTTGGACCATTATTGGAGTTGGCCTGAATTTAAATGATTTAAAAACCCCCATTGATAGTACTTATTTGGTAAGTTCTTTAGATCAGGTCAATATTCCTAATAAAAAAGTGCTGGATCGACTTACGTTATGGAAAGTTATTACCAAACAACTCATCCAAGAATTAGATGAGTTTACTAACCGAGGATTTGTTTTTGAAGCTTTAAATTGGAATGGATTTCATATTTATCACGACCAGGATGTGATAGTTACTGAAAATCAAAAAATAATTCAAAGTGGAAAGGTTATCGGGGTGGATTCTCAGGGCGCATTAATGTTGGAAACGCCGATTGGAATTCAAACCGTTCATAATGGGAATATCTCAATACGAAGCTCTATTCAATAAGATATGGAACTAGATTTACTTCTTGATATTGGTAATACACGTTCTAAGTGGATTAGTACGCAGACCAATACTTTGGATTCATTGACTATTTTCCAAGAAGGAATTATCAATAACTCTGAATTAAAAGAGCAAATTCTTGAGCAGTTCAAACCAACTTTCATTCCAAATCAACAGCAGGTAATCAAAAATATTTACTGTACTTGTGTAGGTCAACCTGAACTTTTGAAAATATGGCAAGATCATTTTCCTAAATCAAATTTTTATCGTTTAACAGGCGACACACTCATTCCAGCATTCCATAACCAGTATCAATATCCTTTAGAACTTGGTACTGATCGATTAGCTGGAATGTTCGGAGCCAAAACATACTACCCAAATAAAAATATCTTAATAGTCGCTTCAGGAACAGCCACTACCATTGATTACTTAC
>CAISYI010000276.1 GCA_903889595.1 uncultured beta proteobacterium | reverse complement strand
GGCACGTTCCGATATATTACTCACCCGTTCGCCACTCGCCACCAGGATTGCTCCCGTGCTGCCGTTCGACTTGCATGTGTAAAGCATGCCGCCAGCGTTCAATCTGAGCCAGGATCAAACTCTTCAGTTTAATTCCTGTATGCCAATTAAGGCATGTCGCTCACTCAAAGAAATGACTCAGATATTACTATTTGAATCAATTTACTGTTAAGTGAGTACTACTTTTATTTCATTGTCCAAAAGGACTAAATGCTTTCCTGTAGTACCCACAATTATCGGTTAACTAATTTTTAAAGAGTGGCTGTTTGTTTGTTTTTTATTACACACATGCAGCGGAGAAATAAGACTTTATCTGAACCAATTGCCCTTGTCAACACTTTCTGCAGAAAAACTCTAAATAATTTGAAAATAATTCTGATTTTTCGTCATAAAATCCCCCTAGAGCTAATGTTTATAAGGGATAAAGGTTTTTAAAAATAATTTAAAATAATTTACATCATTTTTCTTCTTGCCCCCAATTAATTGGGGTTAACCCTGATAAATTATCTTGGTTGCTATAGAATGAACTATTCCTTTCTATTTTATTTATGCCTTCAAACTCTAACTTCTCCTCAATTAATTCAAATCCTGTCTCTGTATTGGAACTTTCTTCTATTTATCTAGAAAAAATTAGGTTTCATTTGAAAGAGCTTGATGAAGAAGATCGGTTATTAAGGTTTGGTATGTTTGCTTCTGATAATTTTGTAGATAACTACGTAAATTCTTTTGATTTTTCTCGGGATGTATTTTTTGGTGTTTTTAATCTAGACTTGAATTTAGTTGGCTTTGCCCACCTCGCTTATTGTTCTATCCTTAAATCACCGTCAAGGGATGCAGAGTTTGGCGTTTCTGTATCAACAACTGGCAGAGGCATTGGAATTGGAACTGCTCTTTTTAAGCGAGCAGCTATTCATTGCCGTAATAGCAACATTGATATTTTGCATGTTCACTGTTTATCTACTAATGAAGGAATGATGCATATTGCCAAAAAGGCCGGCATGCTAGTTGAAAAGTCTCACGGTGAGGCTGAGGCTTTTTTAAGAATTACTCCAGGCAATCATGCATCCTTGATAAAAGAAGCACTTGAAGCCAATGCAGCAATTGTCGATTATTCAATTAAACGATCTGTTAAACAAGGTTTAAAGATTGTCAAACAAATTTATAAATTACCAAAACTAGTTTAATTTTCAAATGATTAAGATGGCTTTTGTCTATTTAAGCTAAATATCCATTGAATCACCTCATTTACTTCATTGTCAGTGATGTTGTTTTTATTTGCCGGCATCGGGATTGCACCCCAAGCACCCACCCCTCCCTCTTTTATCCTAGTCGATAAATACTTATTGGATGCGGGTGAGTTATCGTATCTTTTAGCTACTTCAATAAAAGCTGGGCCTACAACTTTCTTTGTTTCTGAATGGCACCCAAGGCAAAGGTTTTTTTTGGCCAGTTCCCGCCCTCCTATGGCTTCTGATGCCCTAACAGAGTTTAAGCCGGTAAAAGTTCCTATAATCAATTGCAAAACAATAATAAGTCTTACCATTGTTATTTCTTAGGTTCCACCACGCCCATTGAATCTAATTTTTTCTTTTCCTCTTCGGAAATAATATCCGTCAACTTAACAACCTCTTTAACACTATCACTAGCCCTGCTAGCGACCGTTGCAGCTGCTTTTGCCTCTAGCTCTGTAACTACCCCCATCAGATATACCGTTTTCGCCTCTACGACGATTTTCATGGAGTTAGATGGAATATCTGTAGTTGCTACAAATTTTGCTTTTATCAAACTATACAAAGAGGAGTCTATCAATCGGTCCTCCGTTGAACTAGTATTTGCGATTTTCAATTCATCAAATACTTTTTTTACATTTTCTTGTTGGCTTGCTTCTTTTACGGCTAAATTTTTATAAGTTTGGTTTGGAACCTCTCCAGTTAACAAGACCTTTTGATTAAAGACATTTACGTTAACATGAGCGTTAGAGCCAACTTTATTTTGTATAATCCCGTCCAATTCGAGTTGAATGCCTCTATCGATAGTCGTTATTGATAAAGGTCTGCGATCTGCAAGAACCATTGCGCTATAAATTCCAGTGCCTGCAATAATTGGAAAGCAGCCTGGCAAGATTGAAGCAAGGCTCAATAACATTGCAGCGTTTCTAAACTTTGTGAATAACTTCATTTTTTGTTTATCCCAGTAATAAATAATCAATTCCATCGCACAAGCAATGCAATATCAATAAATGTGTTTCTTGAATTCTCGCTGTCCTATCAGCGGGCACACAAAGATTTAAATCTTCTGGTCCCATTAACTTAGCCATTGCACCCCCATCTTTTCCTGTTAAAGCTATTACCTTAATACCTTTGGTCTTGGCGACTTCAATCGCCTTAATAACATTTTTGGAATTACCTGAAGTTGATATTGCTAATAAGACATCTCCCGTTTTTCCTAAAGCGCTAACTTGCTTACTGAATATTTCATCATATCCATAATCATTTCCAACTGCTGTAAGGATTGAAGAGTCAGTAGTAAGGGCTATCGCACCCAACTCTTTTCTTTCTCGCTCGAAGCGCCCAACCAATTCAGCTGCAAAGTGCTGAGCATCTGCAGCTGATCCTCCATTACCACAAGCTAAAATCTTGGCGCCCGAATTTACGCATTGAAACATCATTTCTATAGCTTTGGCTAGATCGGCTGTTAAAACATCTTTACTCTTTTGTTTGGTAGAAATACTTTCTTCAAAGTGATTGGTGACTCTTGATATTAAGTTTGTATTCATTTGCATTGACTTTGGTTAATATTATTAGAATGTGTATATGATGGCATCATATTACCGAACATTCAATTCGAAGTTGTTACGCAACATAAATTTTAATGAACCCATCAATTACTGAATCTTTAAGACACCAAGATTTGCCTGACTCTAGTCTGTACATTGTAAGCACGCCTATTGGCAACATGGCTGATATAACCTTTAGAGCAGCTTATGTATTAGGTCAAGTAGATGGTATTGCTTGTGAGGATACTCGTCATACGTTACACCTGCTTAATTTTTTGGGTATCCAAAAACCTTTACTTGCAATTCATGATCATAATGAAGTTATTGCATCCCAAAAATTACTTGGTTTAATTTCTCTTGGTCAAAGGTGGGCTTATGTTTCTGATGCGGGAACTCCAGGTATTTCAGATCCTGGCGCAAAATTGGTTAATACGATGATTCAAGCTGGTAAAAGAGTTATTCCAATTCCAGGAGTTAGTGCCGTAAGTGCCGCATTATCTGTATCTGGTATCACGACTATTCATTCCGAGGGAAGGTTTCAGTTTTTTGGATTCTTACCGACGAAAGGAAAGGATAGAAAAGCACTTCTTCAAAAAATTTATACCTCGTCACTAGCCAGTGTTTTTTTTGAGTCGCCGCAAAGAATTAAAGAGACATTATCTGAAATAGGCGTCGCATTGAAAAATGAAACTCGAACCATTTTGATAGGCCGTGAACTTACTAAAAAATTTGAAACCCTTCACTACGTTCTTTCCTCTCAAATGCTTAGCTGGATTAAAGATGATCATCTTTTAAAAGGGGAGTTTTGTATTATTGTTGAAGGGTTCAGCGCGCCCTCCGAGTCATCGGAGGACTCTCAAGAGGTAATCGTTAACTCTCATCATTTAGTCAGCATACTTTCAAGCTACTTGGGGAGTAAACAGATTGCAGAGGTTCTATCTCAGTCTGGGGTGCTTTCAAAAAACCAAGCTTATCAATTGGCTTTAGAGTTGAAAAATTCGGGGGTTAGTCAAGGTTTACTGTTGCCTGACGTTGACCAAATTATTCCTTTTTAGGAATAAAAGTCAATATTTTTTTAACGGTAGAAGAAACGCCAGAGATTGCAGAGGATTAAATCCATCTTTTTACACAAGCGTCATAACT
>CAISYI010000275.1 GCA_903889595.1 uncultured beta proteobacterium | reverse complement strand
CTTGAAATACCGATTGACTTGGCGGAGAAGGTGGGATTTGAACCCACGAAGGATTTACACCCTTGCTTGATTTCGAGTCAAGTACATTCGACCACTCTGCCACTTCTCCTTGTACTTGAATCTTAACCTAAATTTCTATTATGATTGAACAATCGACCTTTTTGGAATAAAACATGGACAACAATCTAGAAAAAACAGCTTCTTCATCTGTAAAGAAATTTGAGCGTAAGTTAGAGTATTGGGTAAAAATAATCGGTAATGTCCTAGTTTCTGTTTTTCATCATATAGCTTTATTTGTGATTGGCATTGCGACTGTTTGGTCAGCCTCTTTCGCAGCCCTTGATATGCTCAAGAAATCACACGCCTCAATTGAAGACCTATTGTTACTCTTTATTTATTTAGAAATTGGGGCAATGGTCGGTATTTACTTTAAAACGAATCACATGCCAGTTCGTTTTTTAATCTATCTCGCTATTACAGCCGTTACAAGATTAATTATTGATATTGTCAATGTCAAACACGAGGCAACAATTGAAGTAATGATTTTAGGTGGAACAATATTGGTATTAGCCCTAGCAAATTTAGTAGTCCGATACGCCTCCTCATCTTTTCCTTCGAAAGTCAATATTGAAGAGGATTAATCAAGAGCACTTTCAATTTTCGGAGGCAAGTAACAATGGCTGAATTCACAAATCCTTTAGATCGGTGGGAGGCTAGGTTTTCTTCTGAAAATTATTTGTTTGGCGAGGAGCCAAATCAGTTTTTAAAAGATCAAAAGGCCTATTTTAAAAATGGTCATGCTCTGGCCATTGCTGATGGTGAAGGAAGAAACAGCGTTTGGCTAGCGAAATTAGGCTTAGAGGTAGATGCCTTTGATTTTTCTCAAGCGGCAATACAAAAGGCCCATAACCTTGCCCAAAAAAATCATGTGAGTATTAACTTCACCTGTTCATCCTGGCAGGATTTTTCCTGGGAATCTGAAAAATTCGATTATGTTGTAGGGATTTTTTTTCAGTTTGCGAATCCGGAGAAACGCTTAAAAATTTTTCAAAAGATGATACAAAGTCTTAAAATCGGTGGCTTGTTGATTATCCAAGGTTATGGCAAAGATCAACTTATCTACAAAACAGGTGGACCAGGTGAATTAGATCACCTTTACGATGAATCCCTCATGCGAGATTTATTACCTAATTTCGAATTTCTAGAGCTCAAAACTTATGAGGCTACCATTAGCGAGGGAACTGGTCATGTTGGCTTGTCAAGTCTAGTTGGAGTAGTAGCCAAAAAACTCGCCTAAACTGCATAAAATGAAGGTCAGCTATCGTTATGGTAAAAGAATTATTCCCAATGCGCCAAACCAAAGCAAATAAGACAGGTTCGTTTGGTAGCATCTCAAATCCTTCTTGTCAGAATGGTTTATCCTAGTGTTCTCAAGACATTTTGTAACAATATTAATTGTTTCAAAAATATTTAAAGTTATTTAGCTGAACCATTTAGGGTGAAGAGTTTGAAAGATAAAAATCAGGTACCAGAGAATCAACATAATGATCACTATGATTTAATCATTGTCGGAGCAGGTTTGGCTGGTTTAACGGTTGCATTAGAAGTTGCTGCCCACAAAAAAATTGCGATTTTAGCTAAACGTCAGCTAACGGAGGCAGCTACTGCTTGGGCGCAGGGCGGTATTGTTGGCGTATTAGATAAAAAAGATAGCTTTGAATCTCATATTGGCGACACGCTCGAAGCTGGTGCTGGTATCGTTTCCGAATCAACCGCGCGGTATATCGCTGAAAATAGCTCAGATGCAGTTGAGTGGTTAGTTGATCAGGGGGTTGAGTTTACGCCTGATCCAGAAGGACCATTAGGTTTGCATCTAACTAGAGAGGGTGGGCATACCCACCGTCGGATTGCTCACGTCGCTGATGCTACGGGCAAGGCTATTCATGACGTTTTACTGGCAAAAGTGAAAGCGCATCCGAATATTGATCTGCTTGAACACTGGATTGCTATCGACTTGATTACTAATCGCCACCTAGTGCAAAAACCGAATAAAGATTATAAAAAATCGATTCAGAAAGATCAGTGTCTAGGAGTTTATGCTTTAGATATTAAAGAAAATAAAGTGAAGACCTTAATTGCTGACGCCGTGGTATTGGCAACAGGTGGAGTAGGTAAAGTCTATAAATACACGACTAACCCAGATACCTCTACTGGAGACGGTATTGCGATGGCCTGGCGAGCTGGGTGTCGTGTTGGTAATATGGAATTTATGCAATTCCATCCTACCTGTTTATATCATCCTGAAGAAAGAAGTTTTCTCATTACTGAAGCCATACGTGGTGAAGGCGGCCAATTAAAGCTGCCTGATGGTACCCGTTTTATGGCTGATCATGATGAAAGAATGGAGCTAGCGCCTAGAGATATTGTGGCTCGAGCAATCGATTTTGAAATAAAAAAACATGGATTAGAGTATGTTTTATTGGACGCTACACATTTAGGTGCAGAGTTTTTAAAAGAACATTTTCCAACGATTTATGCAAAATGTTTGTCGGTTGGAATCGATATCACTAAACAAGGAATTCCGGTTGTACCGGCAGCTCACTATACCTGTGGTGGGGTAGTGACTGATTTAAACGGCCAAACAGATCTGCCGCACTTATATTCTGTCGGTGAAGCAACTTGTACCGGACTTCACGGCGCTAATCGCTTGGCAAGTAACTCTTTATTAGAGTGTGTAGTGATTGGAAAATCAACAGCCAAAAAAATCTTAGACGAACCAGAGTCGACTATTCCGCTAGTAAAGCAGTGGGATGATAGTCAAGTAGAAGACGCTGATGAAATGGTTGTGATTTCGCATAATTGGGATGAATTACGTTCACTGATGTGGAACTATGTCGGCATCGTTAGAACGACACGAAGGCTTGAGCGTGCCTTGCACCGAATTGACTTTTTAGAGACAGAAGTCGATGAGTATTACTCCAATTTTAAGGTAAATCGAGATTTAATTGAGCTAAGAAACTTATTGGTTTGTGCTGAACTCATTGTTCGTTCAGCACTTTCCAGAAAAGAAAGTCGCGGCCTACATTACACCAAAGATTATCCTGATACCTTTGCAGTATCTTATCCAACGATTCTCACTCCGATTCGTAAGAAAGATGGCATAAAAGTGGCTGAAGAGATTTAGTCGTTACCCTCAATGCGAGCAATCACTCGCATTGAGTAATCGATTGCTTCAACATTTTTTGTTAGTTTTCCACTAGAAATCCGGTCAACGCCTGTCATAGCAATTTTTCTTAATTGCTCAATGTCCACTCCACCAGAAACTTCTAAGAGCGCGCGACCTTGATTGATGTTGACCGCTTGTTGCATTTGCTCCAAACTAAAATCATCAATTAGGATACTATGTGCTCCAGCTGCGAGGGCTTCTTCCATTTCCTCAAGCGATTCAACTTCTATTTGAATACTTACTTTTGCGTTTAAGGCAATAGCAGCTTTGACAGCAGCAGTGATACTACCGGCCGCCATAATGTGATTTTCTTTAATTAAGATACCGTCCCAAAGCGCCATGCGGTGGTTTTGCCCACCACCAACTCTGACGGCGTATTTTTGTGCTTGACGCAAACCAGGGAGTGTTTTCCTAGTATCTAACATCTTGCAACCCCGAGGATTCACTTTGATGTCAGCGATGGCTTGCACATAGGAGTGAGTGACCGTTGCCACATAAGATAATGTTTGCAAGAAATTTAGCGCTGGACGCTCTGCGGAGAGGATTGATCGCCCGTTACTTGTAATGGTACAAACAATTGCTTGATTGGGCATGACATCACCTTCCTCAAAATTCCATTCAATCTTTGCTTGAGAATCAAGTTTTAAAATACATCTATCAAACCAAGGCCTGCCACATAGAACGGCATGATCTTGTTTGACGATAACATGTGCTTTAACGATTTCATTGCTAGGAACTAACATTGCTGTCCAATCACAGACACCAATATCTTCTAAAAGAGCGTCATTTACATTACGCTCAATGGCTTGTTCGAGAGTTTCGTTGTATGAAAACATAGATTAGTCTTTTAAAAAATAATGGAATTAAGCAGCGCCGATGTTTTTTACAAAACCATGCTGTGCTTTAGCTAACAAGTCAGGATGGTTTTTTGTGAAGTCCAGCATCCGTTCAATACAAGCTTGCGCTTTACTGCGAGTAGCTTCCTCAACGGTAATTTCACCGGCACCTTGTTCTAAACAGTTTAATAAATTAGCTAGCCCATTCATGGCCATCCAAGGGCAATTGGCACAACTTTTACAAGTGGCACTTTGACCTGCTGTTGGAGCCTCGATCAGTACCTTATTCGGAGCAAGTTGACGCATTCGGTGCAAAATACCCTGATCTGTGGCGACAATATATTCAGTCGCAGTACCTTCAACCACTGCTTTTAGCATGGCTGCGGTAGATCCCACAACATCAGCCACGGCAACGACGCTAGCAGGTGATTCTGGGTGAACTAGGACTTGTGCATGAGGATGCAGTTGTTTTAATAGTACGAGTTCTTCTGCCTTGAATTCGTCATGCACTATGCAAGCACCATCCCACAGAATCATATCGGCGCCAGTTTGTTCTTGAATATATTTTCCAAGATGACGATCCGGTGCCCATAAGATTTTTTTATTTTGTTTTTTTAGCTCGTAAACAATGGCGAGAGCGCAAGAACTAGTAACCATCCAGTCCGCTCTAGCCTTCACAGCTGCGCTAGTGTTGGCATAGACGACCACCGTTCTATCGGGATGGGCGTCACAAAACTGGTTAAATGCATCACTTGGACAGCCTAAATCAAGGGAGCATGTTGCATCGAGATCTGGCATATAAACATGTTTTTGAGGAGATAAAATCTTCGAGGTCTCACCCATAAATCGAACACCAGCCACGATTAATTTTTGTGCTGGATGGTCTTTGCCAAACCGAGCCATTTCAAGAGAATCAGCGACACAACCACCTGTTTCAAGCGCGAGATCTTGAATATCACCATCTACATAATAGTGCGCGACGATTACAGCGTTTTGTTCTTTTAAAAGGCGCTTGATTTTTTCTTTAGTATTCGATTTTTCTATCGCACTCAGTGGCGCAGGAGTCTTTGCCCAAGCACTAGAGATACAAGTAGGGCCATCGACACTAGGTAATGAAAAATCGTAGCTAACAGGTTGCAATGTTGAAATTGAAGTCATAAGATCTCTGATTTTATTTAGAAAAATCCATCAAATCTCATTTTCTCATGACTTGACAACTTCCATTAATTTCTAAAATGGTAATTTGGCATCTGGTTTAGCTGCTAAGACGGCCTTTTTGAAATCTGCTTGAATTCGTGCAATCGCCACTTCTGTATCTGCTTCAAACCGCATAACAACTACCGGGGTAGTGTTAGAAGGTCTCGCTAAGCCAAATCCGTCAGCATATTCAACCCGTACACCGTCAATGGTATTGATTGTCAAAGCACCCTCAAATTTAGCATTTGCCTTGATGGTTTCTAATAAAGTAAACGGTTCACCTTCCGCACAAGGAATCTGCAACTCTGGGGTACAAATCGCATTCGGCAAGTTATTCAAGGTAGCATTAGGATCTTCTTCTTGGGATAAGATTTCCAATAAGCGCGCACCAGTATATAAACCATCATCAAAACCGTACCAACGATCTTTAAAGAAGATATGACCACTCATTTCCCCAGCTAGTGGAGCACCCGTTTCTTTTAGCTTGGCCTTAACCAGAGAATGACCCGTTTTCCACAT
>CAISYI010000274.1 GCA_903889595.1 uncultured beta proteobacterium | reverse complement strand
TGGCTACTTGATCATTCGCATTTCAACCTCTTCTTCGTTAATCCAAGGATTACTACCCTCTTCGGATTTCCTGTCTATCGTTCATTGGCAGAGGTGCCAGAGTGGGTGGATATTGTCGATGTATTTAGGAATGTTGCAGATATGCCCGTAGTACTTGATGAATCAATTGCTGTGAAAGCAAAGACCATGTGGATGCAACTTGGGCTTGTTGATGATGCAACAGCAAGCCGAGGTGTGCAGGCAGGGCTGAAGGTTGTTCAAGACCGCTGCATAAAAGTTGATTACGAACGATTTATCAAATAATTATTTAGGTTCAAGAACTAAAGCCACAGAGTTAATACACCAGCGTTGATCTGTCGGAACGCCATAACCTTCACCCTCAAAAACATGCCCTAAGTGAGAGCCGCAGTTAGCGCAGCGAACTTCAGTCCGAACTCGTGGTGAAAGTGAGCGATCTTCAATGAGCACCACAGCATCATCTTTACTCGGAGCATAAAATGAAGGCCACCCACAGCCTGAATGGAATTTTGTCTCACTTTTAAACAATTCATTCCCGCACGCTTTACAGCGATAGCTGCCTACAGTTTCTGAATCTGTGTATTCACCAGTAAATGGGCGCTCTGTTGCGCCATTGCGCAGTACGTCGTAAGAGAGAGGATCTAGCGTTTCCTGCAACTTTTTCTCATCAATATTTGCAGGGAATTGCTCTGCGCCTTTATCTAAGCTCTTGGACATATCCATAGATTAGCCCTGATGAGCAATGCTGTCGCGTTATCTAAGCGACTTGCCTACTTCACTTTGTTGCCACAAAGTGAGTACTTGCAAGGTAATAGAGCGGATGAGTTTTTGAGATGGGGCGTCATATGCAAGATCTGGACATGAATCACTCAGCTGGCAGCCCCAGGTAGTAATCCCAGTATTAAATTCAGCGCTACCTGATGGAAAGGCAACCCAACTCGTCTGTGCGAACGGTTTTGCAACTGAAGCCACGGGGGCAGGATCTCGTCTTGTCATTATCCCGCTATAGAGAATATGGACATTAGGGGGCTGTGCATCATTGGCAACGGTTTTCTCAACTTCAGTATCGCTAGATAAGCCGCTGATTGATTGATTTCTTGGAACTTTTAGCCATGCTGGAATTGAGACAGGTTTGAGAGTTCCGTATACGTGAACACCACTAGTTTGCTCACCAGTAAATAAGTTTGCAGGGGTATTGATGCGTGGGTTTGCAAATTGAACAGTTACTTGATCAATATTTGTATTTGGATCATCTACTGCTTTTCTGTACATAATTAAATGACGATCGACACCGCTCCGAGATGGCTCTAGACGTGTCTGCCAATAAGCTGTGTTAGCTCCAAAAATTCCAAGGTTTATTCCCTGATTTCTAGCAGCAAGAAATGTATTAAACATTCGGTTTGTAAAGTATTCAGTATGGCCACCAACAATAATTGCGCTGTAATTGGCCGCAATTGAAGGCCATTGATTCATATCTAAATCACTTACTTGGTCAACATTTATGCCATGCTCTTCTGTGAACTGAATAAAGGGAATTGCGTCACGTTGATATGAGAATGCTCCACTTCCGAGCATTGGCCTATCAAAAGACGCGACTCTGCTCCGTTGAGCAGTTGTGTTAATTCCATCTCTACCCGGTCCTTCATATGTTGAGCGCCCGCCAAAGCTGTTATATGCATTCCATGTTAGAAATGATTGCATCATTACTAATTTTGATGATCCGACAGGACTTCGGACGATAAAAGGCGCTGCGCTTTCTATTTGTCCGAATGGAGAAAGGGAAAGAATCAGATAAAAACCAGGAGTCCAGTCGTTTCCTACAGTGAAGGTTGTTGAGACTGGCCATCTTGCTTCTGTGTAGCGAGTGGCATCATGAATTGTTGTTGACTTCCTAGTTTTCAATTTAATTCCATGAGAACGCCAGACTTCG
Organism: uncultured beta proteobacterium; assembly: GCA_903889595.1. GTDB lineage: Bacteria > Pseudomonadota > Gammaproteobacteria > Burkholderiales > Burkholderiaceae > Polynucleobacter. Next base: position 594 of record CAISYI010000274.1, on the reverse strand, counting down.
CGTGCACCAGCGCCCTTATAAAAGCCAATCCTCCATGCAGCAAAATAGCGTGGTCCAGGAACACTTGCATTCTCGTTTGACTGGTAGAGAGCTGCATGAACTTTCACACTTTGTCCGCAAGAGACAGATGATTGGTTAAGCCAAAGCGCACTGCCTTGAGCGGTCGATAATTCTAAATTTTTCCAAGTTGCTGGCGTCATATTCACGCCAGACTTTTGGTTTTCATCATGAACCCATGTTGGTGAAAGTGCTGGGCATGTTGAGTCTTGAAAAGTTGAGTTGTCTTCTGGAAAAGTAACATCGAGTGACTCGGCAAAAGTTTGCATTGCTCTTATTGGTAAGTCAGCGTGTTTGATGATTGGTGGGAATTTTTCGACCACCACCACTTTCTTTTCCGTAAAAAAGTAGCTACCCACTGCCCCTAGAGCGATTGCTAGCAAGCCAATGGTGGAAATAAGAGCAGTTTTACGTGAGAAAAAAGATAATTTCATTAGGTAACTATTCTACCTGTACGCTCATCTGCTGAAGCAGTGTCCGCCCCCCTAGCTCAGTTGGTAGAGCGTTTCCATGGTAAGGAAAAGGTCACCGGTCCGA
>CAISYI010000273.1 GCA_903889595.1 uncultured beta proteobacterium | reverse complement strand
CCTTAGGTATTGAAAACTTTATTTCTGTAAAAGAAACCGAAGGGCCTAAGTTAGTCCAAGCACTAGAACAACACGTTAAGGAGTATGAAGTAGATGTCATGAATTTACAACGCGCTACTGCCCTGAATAAAACGAACAGCGGCTTTGAAGTAACCATTGCAAATGGCGCAGTCTTAAAATCAAAATCGGTCATCATCAGTACCGGTGCTCGCTGGAGAGAAATGAACGTGCCTGGCGAACAGGAATACAGAAACAAAGGCGTCGCATATTGCCCACACTGTGATGGCCCTTTATTCAAAGGCAAGCGTGTTTCTGTCATTGGTGGCGGCAACTCCGGAGTAGAAGCCGCAATCGATTTAGCCGGCGTAGTGAGTCATGTCACATTGATTGAATTTGATACAAAATTGCGTGCTGATGCTGTCTTACAGAAAAAACTCTTTAGCTTGAATAACGTCACTGTGATTACGAATGCACTAAGTAAAGAAGTATTGGGTGATGGCCAAAAAGTAAATGGTTTGCGTTATGAAGACCGTGCAACTAAAGAAGAAAAAGTGATTGAGCTTGAAGGCATCTTCGTGCAAATTGGTCTTTTACCAAATACTGATTGGCTCAAAGGTACGGTTGAATTGTCTTCTCGTGGCGAAATCGTGATTGATCCAAAGGGAGAGACATCTCTTCCTGGTGTATTTGCTGCGGGGGACTGTACTACGATTCCATTCAAGCAAATCATCATTGCAATGGGTGAAGGCGCTAAGGCATCTTTATCAGCCTTTGATTTCCTCATTCGTTCACCTGTAGAAGTACCTGCAGAGAAAATTGCTGCCTAGTCGACTAGTTTTTATGATTTAAAAATACCAAGCTCTGCAACTTAGTTCGTTGATTTGGGCTTGGTACTTTAAATTGTTACTCGAGTGATTATTTAATTTAATACACAATCAGCCATGTAAGTTGATTTTTTTATTTCAAAGCTCCTAAAATTGCTTTGAGCATTGAATCTAAATTACCTTTACCATTAATGTCAGCAGTTCGCGACTGTGGATTTGATAGTGCCAATGTGGTGGCAGCTGACATCGATTTTGCCATTGCTACCGCCTGCGGAATCCCGTGACTATATCCCAACCAATCAAATAGCATACGAGTAGACTCGATCATTGAATACGGATTAGCAATACCTTTACCCGCTATATCAGGCGCAGAGCCATGAGTAGCTTGCGCCATCGCAATATTGCCATTACCAATACATAAACCAGGAGCCATTCCAAGACCGCCAACAAGGCCAGCCGCTTCGTCAGATAAGATATCACCAAACATATTGGTGGTGACCACCACATCAAAATTTTGTGGGTCGCGAATCAGTCGCATTGCAAAGGTGTCCACAATTACATCATCCACGCGAACATCGGGATACTCTAAAGCTAACTTTTTACACTCTTCCACAAACATGCCACAACCTAATTTAAAAACAGTATCTTTATGGACATAAGTTAAATGTTTTTTTCTTTGACGCGCTAATTCAAAAGCAGCTTTTGCCACCAATCGACTTCCAGTTCTTGTAATCACGCGAATTGATAGTGTTACTTCGTCATTGGGACGGAACTCTGAATTTCCCATCAACATATTACGATCCGGCTGAAATCCTTCATTGTTTTCTCGAACAATAACTAAATCGATATCATCCCTGATACAACCAATATCAGGATATGATCTAGTAGGCCTCACGTTTGCAAATAAATTAAATTGTTTGCGTAATATCGGATGGGGATTAATTGCATTGGCTTGCTTGGGGTACGCACGATGACCAATCGGTCCTAAAATCCATCCGTCTAAAGTATGTAAGGTTTCTAAGGTTTCTGGTGGAAGTGTGTTACCGTGCGTATCAAGCGCTCGGCGACCAATCGGTAATGGTACCCAGTCGATCTTTACACCTTGAAGATCTGCGGCTGCCTTAGCAACCGCTACTGCTGCAGGAACAATCTCATGACCAATATCATCACCTTCTAAAACACCTACTTTTAATATTTTTTCCATTGCTCACTCTTCTAATTGAATGTTTTTAGCT
>CAISYI010000272.1 GCA_903889595.1 uncultured beta proteobacterium | reverse complement strand
TTCTGTTTCTGGCAGAAGTATTTATGTCGGTAATGTTTTAGAAGTTGATCCTGTTAAAGGGGTCAAGATTGAAGTCAAAAATCGCTTTGCGGTCGGTGACAAAGTTGAAGTGATTGAGCCGAATGGTAATACGGATTGCGTAATTGAAGAATTATGGAATCTCAATGGAGAACCGATAAAAGTGGCGCCTGGTGCAGGTCACACGGTTTATGCCAAGATTCCTTGCCAGACTAATGCAGCTTATATTGCGCGTTATATACAAGGCGATCCGCGCTCCAAACTTGAGAAGATTTCAGTTTTAGAAGCTTAAAACGGTCATTTGATGGCTATCTTAAAGAATTTAGGGACAGCCTATAAAGCTCTTGTTATTGGTTCGAATGGTGCAATTGGTGGTGCTTTATTAGAGGCACTACAAGGTGATCCCGATTGCACTTTAGTTGTGGGTATCTCTAGAAGTAGCGAGATCTCCATTGATATCACAAATGAAGAGTCGATCCAAAAAGCGAGTTCTGATCTCGAATCAAAAGGCCCCTTTGATTTAATCATCTTAGCTACCGGCATTTTGCATCAAGCGCAAATAGTCCCTGAGAAAAAACTGGACCATCTCAACATGGATTATTTACAAAAAGTCTTTGCAATTAATACATTTGGTCCAGCCCTAGTGATAAAACACTTTCATCGCTTATTAAGCAAAAAAAGATCGCTCTTTGTATGTGTCTCAGCTAAAGTTGGAAGTATCGAGGATAACCGTTTAGGGGGTTGGTATAGTTACCGCGCCTCGAAGGCTGCCTTAAATATGTTGATCAAAACAGCAGGGATTGAGATTCGTCGTACTCACCCAGAAACAACCGTCGTAGCGCTGCATCCCGGCACAGTTAAAAGTCGTCTCTCGCAGCCATTTGGTGGTGAAAAAACAGGTCAAGTTCCACAGGATGCGGCCCATAAAATGTTGCTGGCCTTAGGGCAGGTTCCAGTGACTTCGCAATCTATCTTTTTGAGCTACGATGGCTCAACCATTCCTTGGTAATTTTTACCAATTCACAAAAGAAAAGCCCATGCAATTTAATCCTGAAATAAGAAACTTTGGGCAAATGTTGGATCAAGTTAATATCCAAACTTACGAAACTAGTCGCAACTATCTGACTGGTTCTGTTACCCATTTATCCCCTTATATTAGCCATGGCTTTGAAACCATGCCAAATATCGTAAACCAGTTAAAAAGAAAACATGGCTTAACGCCTCAACATAAACTCTATGCAGAGTTAGGTTGGCGTGAATATTACTATCATGTGTGGGGACATTTAGGAGATGATATTTTGCAAGATATTCGACCTCCCCTGCAGGATGTCATCTATCAAGAAACCATGCCAGAAGATGTCCTGGAAATGAATACTGGACTCGCACCAATCGATCTAGCGATTAGAGAGTTGTATGAGAACGGTTATCTGCATAATCATGCCAGAATGTGGCTCGCTAGCTACCTTATTCATTTCCGTAAAATCCATTGGAGGACCTGTGCCGATTGGATGTACGGCTATTTACTAGACGGTGATTTAGCTTCCAATCACCTTTCTTGGCAATGGGTTGCTAGTACTTTTAGCAATAAGCCCTATTTATTTAATGCCGAGAATGTCGCAAAATTTGCACCGCCAGAGTGGCATTGCTCGGGTTCTCTTCTAGATCAATCTTATGGCGCTTTAGAAGTTATCGCTCGTTCGAATCAAACCTTTAAAAAGAACAGTCTAAAGCCACAGTCTGCGCAAGAAATTCCGCAATTACTTTCAAGACCAAGCGACGCCCTGTTAAAAAAGTACTCGGTAATCACAGATTTAAATCAATTCGAAATGACCAAAAGTAATCAACTTCGATTGATTCATCCTTGGCATTTAAAAGCAAAAATTGACCAAAAATTTCAGTTAGGAATTATTCATCTGTCCTTTCATGAAAAATTTCCTTGGTCAGAAAAACGCTGGGAATTTGTTTTAAATAGAATGTCTCAACTTTGTGATGTCATTTTATTGGCTGATCTAGAAGAAAGACTCCTGCCTTTTTTTAGTAAACGCTCAACCATGCGGATTGATGTGCAAGATACGTTCAATCCCGAATATGCGCAGTTACTTGGTGAACTAGCCAAAACGAACGACACGGTGATTAATCCAATTGAGCGTTTCTTAGCTGATCCTGAAACTTTTTGTCCCTCTTTTACCAAGTTTTGGCAAATCGTTACTAAAAAAGAAAAGTTTCCACAACCATAATAAAATCGTTATATTGAATTATGCTTGTTTAATCGATCTACAACTGTGGAGTGCCGTTTATGAAAGTTCCAATGGGTCTTATAAAAAAAGTCTTTTTTGTTAGCATTTTCTCTTTATTATTAAGCTCCTGCGCTGGTCCTACCATTGAGCAATACGCTAACGAAAAACCTAATTTAGAGTTATCCGACTACTTCAATGGCAAAGTCAAAGGCTACGGTATTTTCACGGACAGAAGCGGCAAAGTTGTTAAGCGCTTTACGGTGGATATTGTTTGTGATTGGAAAGAAGTAGACGGTGTCAAAACTGGTACTTTAGATGAATCCTTTCTTTATTCCGATGGTACCAAACAAAAACGTATTTGGACTATTAAACAAAGCGCTCCTAATGCCTTCATTGGATCCGCTGCCGATGTAAAAGGGAGTGCAATTGGGCAATCTGCAGGGAATGCCTTAAACTGGTCCTATACCTTGTTACTGCCGGTTGATGGTAAAGAAATTGAAGTGCAATTTAATGACTGGATGTATTTAATTGACTCAAAAGTGATGCTTAATAAAGCGCAGATGAGTAAATTTGGTATTTACCTCGGCGAAGTTACTTTATCCTTTCAAAAAGAATAAGGCTTACTTTGTTAAAAACAATTCTTAGTATTGTTGGCTTCCAAATCGTTTGGTTTGCATGTGCTTACGGCGCTTCACATGAAATTTGGTATGTACCCTGTATCGCAGGCTTGATTTATATGTGTTGCATTTTTATTTGGAACCCGCATAAAAAAGGACTTGCGATGTTTGTTTTGTCTTGCCTGCTGCTTGGTTTTTTAGTTGACACCATCTTGTTACAGCATCAGTTTGTTGTATTTAATAACCTTAATCCCTACCCGTTAAACCTCTATCAACCATGGTGGATGACGATTCTTTGGGCAGCTTTTGCTGGCTCCTTCACTGCATCCTTTTCTTGGTTAAAGAATAAATATATCCTAGCTGCTTTGCTTGGTGGTATTTTTGGACCCATTGCTTATTATTCTGGGTCGCAATTTGGCGCAATCGAACCTATATCAGCACTTGGCCTATTTTTAGTAGGTTTATTATGGCTAGTATCTATGCCAATAATGTTAAGGTTATCACTTCGTCTTACTTCTTTTTATCAACCTGAAACAATACCTCATCACTAATTAGGCTTTTGCTAAGTCTTTGCTTGATTTTGTATTGATTCACTAAATTGGAGCTCTTATGTTGAAGAAGCTTTTAGTAGCAACCATCGGCCTTATCTGTTCTATTCTGTGCGTGCAATCTTTTGCCCAAGAGTGGCCTGCCAAAAAATCAGTTCGCCTAATCGCCGTTTTTCCTCCTGGAGGTTCTGTTGATGCTGTGGCGCGTGTCATTGCTCCTGCCTTACAAGAACAACTAAAGCAAAATGTGATTGTTGAAAACATTGGTGGAGCTTCAGGCGTTATCGGTACCACGGCTGTTAGTAATGCAGAAGCCGATGGTTATACCTTTGGCGTAGTCTTTGATACACACGGTGTGAATCAAGCATTAAAAGAAAAACTCCCCTACGACACTAAAAAAGATCTCGCTCATGTGACTTTAATTGGTACTTCCCCAATGTTAATTGCTGCTAGCAAAGCATCTGGAATTACTACATTTAAACAATTAGTCGATGACTCCAAAGCAGGTAAACCATCCAATTATGGTTCTATTGGTACTGGTAGTCTTGGTCATTTAGCCATGGCTAGTCTTGCCCAAAAGTCAAAGTTTGAATGGACCCATGTTCCTTATCGTGGTGGTGGTCCTATGATGGCAGATGCACTAGCTGGTCATGTGCAATTAGCTGTGGGCTCCCTCTATTTAATTAAGCCGCATGTTGACTCCAATAGAGTCGTGCCTCTTGCAGTTACAAGCCCGAAGAGAACCCCTGAGTTGCCTAATGTGCCAACTATTGCTGAGAGTGGTTTCCCTGGCTTTGACGCTCCGGCTTGGTGGGGTATTATTGCACCAGCTAAAACACCAAAAGATATCGTGCAAAAAATGAACGCCGCGATGGTTGCTGTTTTAAAGCGTCCAGATATTGCTAAAAAATTAGACGATCAAGGTATTGATATTGTTGCTGGTGGTCCAGAGGTATTTAACCCCTTCCTCGATAAGCAAATGGATACTTGGGGTAAGTTCATTATAGATAATAAGATTAAAGAAACAAACTAATCACTCTCATTTTCTAGTTCATCCTCAAATCGTCCCCGCCCTAAAAAGCGGGGATTTTTTTTGCCCTTGATCAACGACTGCCATAACTATTTAAGCTTTATCCAACTGGCATGATTTCAGTTCACTCATTTTAATTTTCAATTTGGAAAATCTCATAAATTCCTTGAATCTTAAAAGGAAATTAATACTCCGGTCTCCTCCCAATTTTTTAAAATGGGGGCAGAAATTTCATACAAACGTTTTATATTTAGCGAAGACTTTTTAACAAATTATAAAATTTTATATATGCTATTTTTTCTGGCATAGCTAGTCTGTCTCTGAAGAATCTAAGATATTCAACATTAGTAAAACTCATCCAATCCCCACAAAAAATAAATTGTTTTCAATTTAAGTGTGGCGTTTCCTAGAATTATTATTCGTACTGAAACGAGTCATTTAGTTCGAAACATGGGGCAATCTTAAATAGGCACCAAGGCTCTCATCTGATCCTAACAATCCGATTTATCAGTGGAGATCTCTTGTTGCATATTGATTTTTTTAACTACTTTAAGGAATTTTGTAATGCGAATTTGTTTAAACAATCAAGATCGAGTCAGCATCGAAAGGAGTCAATTTGTTAAGCAGTTTTTTATTAATGTATCTAGCCGTTTCGACCATCGAGACCATTATTTCTCGCACAAGCTTAGAAAACCAATTTCGTCACTTTGTTAGAGAAAAAATAGATGATCTATCTCACCTGATCGTTTTGTTTGCACAAAAGTCGATTCTACTTCTAGAGCGACTTGCAGAAATTCTTCAGGAAGATCGACATTATTTTTATTTTGATGGTCAGCAATATATTCCTTCACCGGAATTCATTTCTTTAATTTACTCACACTTCTAGAACGTATTACCCACCCAAATCTTGTTCAGCTATTGCCATCAAATTGGCTAGTTTGAATATTTATTAATTCAACGAGGCGCAAGCCATTGGAGTAAATATGTCTTTAACTATTTTTAATCGTCTTATTGTTTCATCTGGAAAGCAACATCGTCTTATCACCAACTTTATGATTGATGAGTTAGGTCTTGACCCTCATGATATTTGCAAAGTAAAGGACCAATTGCGTATTGAGTTCCTAACAAAGGGTCGCAGCGCCCTGCAAGAACTTAGCGAGTTATCGAATCAATTCCCTAACTATCATTTTGATTTAATTTGGTTTGATGAAAAGTGTACTTATGTAAAAGCGGTGCGCTATATCAATCAAAGTTTTCATCCATGTTCTTATATCGGTTGGGGAATTAGAGATTACCTCATTAATGACGTATCAAATCATCACAAAATGAGCCGTTTAGATATTGACTGGTCAAATCTTGAATACGATCTATTATTAGCCTCCCAACAAGGTGGCTTTTTAGAAAACACCAAGATTATTCCCGAACTTTTGCCAGCTGAAGCGATGAATATTCTAATTTCACAGCATTTTCTACCCAGCTCCCCATCAGCTCAGGCTCTCGTCTTGTTTATCCTTAGTGAAGGGGTGGGTATTCAAGAAATACCTGCGAATTATTTGACGGCCGAAATATATGTAGCAGGGTTTCATTTACAAAAGATTCCCTTTGATTTGCTCCCAGATGCTGTTAAATCTGATACCTTCATAGAAGATGCGTGCCAGATACGTGGTGAAGATATTTTCCTTAAAATTGATCCTAGATTATTAACTGAAGATATCTGTTTAGCGGCGCTTACAGCTAATGCGAATGCGATTTCTTTAAAAGCAATCCCAATTGCTCTTCGAACATTAACCATTTGTGAATTTGCACTTCAACTAGATGTTCATCAATTTAGATATATCCCAAAAAAATTATTAAACCAAGATTTTTGTGATCAGTATCCAGCAGCCTTGCAATTTATCCCTAGTGATTTTAAAACCCTAGAGCTATGTAAAAAAGCGCTGAGTCTAAATGAAAGTCTTCTAGCGTTTGTCCCTAAACATTTCATTAATAAATCCTTGGTGAATAAAGTGATAAAACAATCGAATACACCAAAGCCGTTTTTAGAGTTTGTGCCAAAAGACTTACTTACTGAGCGGATGATTAAAACTTTCATTAAAAAAAATCCTCTTGAATTTAAACATATTCCAGATGAATTTAAAACTTTTGATATCTGTAAGCGTTTTATTATTCGTCATGTAGAGAACTTACGACTGGCACCCATCGAACTCATCGGCGATCTTTTAAAACATCGTACGATCAGAAACTTGTATCTGAAGCATCCTCAAACTTTAGCTTTGCTTCCTAAATCTTTTGTTACAAAAGAGCTAGTTTTTGACGGGTTTAAAGCCAATGGAATTCAATTAGAAGAAATACCCAACCATTTAATTACCCAAGATTTGATAATTCTTGCAACGCGTCGCGTTAAACAGCTTCAAGTAAAAAGTGACTCTTCTCCGATCAGTTACCAATCGATTGCCATTCAAAGTTCTAAACCAAAGATTTGGAACTTTGTCCCTGACAAGTTAAAAGATTATGACTTTTGTAAGATTGCGATTATCAACGCCCATCCATCTGTTGAAGCCAACATCTTAGTTTGCTTACTAAACAATACCCCGAGGGAATTAGATGAGTTTAATGAGTCAGTCCAATGGTTATATTATTTTATTGAGAGCAAGTTAAGCACTACCTTCAGGAATCAATATTTAGATCGCTTGGAATTTTCAGACTATCTTGAAAAAATGATGGATGGAAGTGATGAGGGTGAGAAGGAGTTGAAAACTTTTGTCACTCAACTCATTCAGGAGATTCCCCCTACGTCGAAACAGTTCGAGGCATACCGAGAGATAGGGGCAGCAGCTTGGTCATTATGGTTAGAGTTATGTGCTTATTTATATCCGTCTGCACTGGATTCTATTGAAAATACGGAACAAGCTTCTCAAGTTCCTCAATTTTTACAATACACCAAGCAAGTGAAGATATTGAACTTGTATTTACAACTTGGGGGGCAAGCAACTATTTCTAATGCGCCTCAAATAGCAGAATCTAGTGAGCAATCTCAAGGTTCTGCGTAAATCTTTCTCAGATTCTTCGATACTTTAAGGCAAATAAGTCAATTAGCTTTGACATGCTTGCTTGATTTTTGAAGCGTGTTTCTAATGTTTTAGTGAGCAAAAGGAAGTGGGGGGTAATCTCCACTTCCTTGTTAAACTCAGCTCATACTGTGGTTAATCAGCCAACAAGGTATATAAAGCCCAGCCTACCGCCCCAATTCCAGTAGTAAACCATTTATTCTTACCTGTTAGAGGTTTTAATTCTAAAAAGTGACGATATGAAGGAAGGCTTTCTGGGCTTTTTTGAGATTGCTTACTTTTTTGATTTTTCGAATAATGCTTCAAATAATCATTCACT
>CAISYI010000271.1 GCA_903889595.1 uncultured beta proteobacterium | reverse complement strand
CCACCCATGGATAAACCTACAATATGAGCTTTTTCAATTTTTAAATGATCTAGTACTGCTAGAACATCCTTCATCGCACGTTCTTGACTGTACATCTTAGAATCAGTCGGGACGTCAGAAGGTAAATAACCTCTAGCAGAAAACGTGATACATCTAAAGTATCTGGAAAAGAATCGCATCTGGAGTTCCCAGCTACGATAGTCAGCCGCAAATTCATGTATAAAGATGATGGGTTGTCCACTGCCGGACTCTTCATAATACAAATTGACGCCATCATCGGTTTTAGCAAAAGCCATTTTTGTCTCCTTCTTTAAATTATTTTTTTAGTTTTGAATTCTTGTATTTGTGTCTCAGAATAACATAATTCACGCAAGATCTCCTCTGAGTGTTCACCGAGTTCGGGCGCAGAATGCGTTATTTTCGCCGGTGTTCTAGAGAGTTTTACAGCTTGATTTACGATCCGAATTTTGCCAACTTTAGGATGAACGACCTCCACCGCAGCGTCCTGAGAAATCACCTGAGGATCACTAAAGACTTCTGACATGTCATAAATTGGGCCCGTCGGTACACCCGCTTTATTGAGCACTTCCACCCAATATGCTTTTGGCTTAGACTTGAGGATCGGAATCAAAATCTGATTCAACTCATCACGATGTGCAACGCGGGTAGACTCCGATACAAATCTTGGATCTGTAGCTAATCCTGCGATACCCATGGCCTCACATAAAGCCAGCCACATCGGCTCTCCCGTAGCAGCCACATTGATATAACCATCACTACTTTGATAACAAGAAGTTGGCATGCTAGTTGGATGATCATTTCCCACTTGTTTAGGAATATCGCCAGCCATTAAATATCGGGCCGCTTGGAAATCCATCATAGCGATACCCGCTTGAATCAAGGAGCTTTGAACCCACTGACCCTCACCTGAAACCTCTCGCTCTAGGAGTGCAGTCATGGCACCACAGGCTGCAATATAGCCGGCGGTAATATCTGTAATCGCCACACCAGCTCGCATCGGTCCGCCCTTAGGGTCACCCGTGACCGACATAATGCCACTCATCCCTTGCGAGATTTGATCAAACATCGGACGCTTTACGTAGGGCCCGTCTTGGCCAAAGCCTGAAATAGAAACTAAGATGATCCGTTTATTAAGGGCTTTAAGCGTTTCATAGTCAATGCCTAAGCGATTTTTCACATCAGGTCTGAAATTTTCTACTACGATATCGGCCGTTTTGACTAATTGATAAAAAATGTCTAAGCCCTCTTTCTGTTTTAAATCAAGAGTTAAAGATTTTTTATTCCGATGTAAATTTTGCATATCTGGACCATGCCGTGCGCCACTAAACTGACTGGCATCGCCCATCCCCTCAGACATTTCAATTTTGATCACGTCAGCGCCGAAATCAGCGAATTGTTTTACACAAGTAGGTCCTGCTCGAGCTCTGGTTAAGTCAAGAACTTTAAATTTTGAGAGTGCTGTCATAGTTAATCGTTAGTAAATGAATAAAGAATAGATGGTTGAGAAATAAAATCATGAAATGCCAGCGCTTGATCAAAGTCGGGCTCAAAATGAAAGTCTTTTTTAATCCTTTGAATACTCATAGGTGAACGAGGCAAAGGACTACTGTTTTTAAATGCGCAGAGATCAGGATCATCTGTCATCTCATAGGTGAATTTCGGAAATACTTGTTTTAGGTGTTCTAACCAAGTGGATAAGGACCACTTCAGACCAGCAGATAAGTGATAGAGACCTTCTGGTGAATGTCCAGCTTCTAATATCAGCCATAATCCTTTGGCAATATCAGTAGCGTAAATATAATCATCGCCATGAATTTTTGACACCACAAGGTGCTCACCAAGCTTCGCTTTTAGATAGGTTTTATAAGGTAAGCTTAAAGTATCGCGATGCCCAGTGTCGTATTCCCATGGGCCATAGACTAAGCCGAGACGAACGACTGTAACATTCAGATGGCGGTTTTTCCGATAACGCAAAGCGGTTCGCTCTGAAGCTAATTTACTAATACCGTAAATGGTTTCAGGTAAGACTGGGCTTAAAATTTCATCAATGATGGGGTCGTGGGTACCTAGGTGACCAAAAATAGAACCCGAACTCAAGTAAATAACTTGTTTAATGTGGTGTCGAATAGCACATTCAAGGATCTCAACTGAACCCATTAAATTTGTTTCTAAGATCTCTTTCGTATGGGCAATTTCACGCTCGCCATCAGCGGTGATTGCGGCAGCATGCACAATTTTGTCGACTTTATACAGGGTGCAAACTTTATCTAAATCAGCAGGATGCGTCACATTGCCTTGAAAAAAATCAAAGGAGACACCCGCTTGGTTAAGCTGCTGTTGCAACGTAAGCGTTAGGGGGGCTAGTGCCATCAGCACTGGCTTGAAACCTTTTTTGCACAATTGTTGGGCGAGATTAAGGCCTACAAAACCCGTTCCGCCTGTTATCAGGACTATCATTTTTAATACATTGTCTCAATTTAATTAATATTTTTTTACATATTACACCTACTTGTCAAAAAATATTTTATGAGGTAGTGTTTAGTGAGTAAAAAATAATTTCAAAAAAACTTTGGAGACAACATGATTAAAACTCTAGCAACACGTCCGTTGGTTGGACAAATCGCATCTAAACTCATCAACGGCATGATTATTAGTGCTGTAGCAGGCTTATCCATCGCTTCAAGCCAAGCACAAGAAAAAGTAATTCGGATCGGCGCCTTATTGCCTGCCTCTGGACCTGGTTCTTATTTTGGTGTCATGGGCAAACAAGGAGCAGAACTCGCTCTTGAAGAACTCAACAAAACCGGTGTGAACGGCTATAAGTTTGTGATTAATTATGAAGATTCACAATGCTCCCCATTAGGTGCGACGAATGCCGCTAAGCGTATGTTAGAAAACTTTAAGCCCAATGTCGTGATTGGCGAAGAATGCTCTGATGCAACTTTAGCAGCGATGTCAGTCTTGGAAGAGGCTAAAGTACCTTTGATCAATGCAGGTTCTGCGACCGTCAAATTTACAGAGTCTGGTTATAAATACGCATTCCGTATTTTCCCTGATGCAAAACAACAAACAGATAGCTTGGCATTGAACGCAGTCAAAAACATGAAAGCAAAAAACGCGATTTTGCTGAATGAAAAAACCAATGCTGGTATTGATATCTCTGATAATTTTGAGAAAAACTTTATTGCCAACGGCGGTAAAGTACTCGGCAGAATTGAATTCGCTAGAGACGTGAGTGATTTCACCTCTATCGCCACCCGCGTAGCCTCAATGGGTGATGTAGATGTACTCTTGGTATCTGCCCTCGAAGGTCAAACTGTTAAGTTAGCCCAAGCATTAGCTCAAGCTGGCGTAACTAAAGGCGGTGGTGGTAAGGCCGTTCAAATTGGTACGATTTGGGTACCTTGGGGCTATGACCAAAAAGCGGGTAAGGCTTCTGTTGGATATACCCGTATTTCTCAGTTTGATCCTAATGAAAAGCGTCCTATAGTTCAAAACTTTGTAAAGAACTTCAAAGCAAAATACGGTGCAGACGTAGTTCCTACTCACTTAAATGCCCACACGTATGATCAAATTTTGATCGTTGCTGAAGCAGTAAAAAGAGGTGCGACTAATTCTGAAGAAATCAAAAATCAATTATTAAAAATGGTTGATGTTGAAGTAACGACAGGAAAAATAACTTTTGGTCCAACTGGCCAAAATCAAAACATGTCTGTCATTCACTATGTAGAAACAAATCCTGATTTGAGCTGGAAAACACTCAACTGGTAATTAAAAAATCAACATAGATTATTTCCTTGTTTGTTGATTAAAAAGATACGTCAGCCAATTTATTGGCAGATGTATCTTGGATCATCATTTTTCTCGTAGTGCTTCTTAGAATT
>CAISYI010000270.1 GCA_903889595.1 uncultured beta proteobacterium | reverse complement strand
GTGGTGCATGCAACACATAGTGCAACTCTTTCATTGCTGTAGCAATGCGCATTGCCCCAACGTGAGGAGGTCCTTCATAGGTCCATAGTGTTAATTGCATAGGGCCTCCGTATCAAATTGTAGTTTTGCTTTACGACGGAGTGGTCTTGCAAATAACTCAGCGAGATCAGCAGCTTGATCGTAGCCATGAATCGGACTAAACACGAGCTCAATCGCCCATTTAGTTGTATACCCCTCTGATTCCAAGGGATTAGCTAAGCCTAAACCACATACAACCATATCCGGTTTTGCTAATTTGAGCCGATCTAATTGCTTCTCAACATCTTGTCCCTCTGATAACTGGACATTTTGTGGCAGCAATGCCATTTCTTTTTCTAAAACTTGCTTATGTAAAAAAGGTGTACCCACCTCTGTCAGTGCCATACCCAACTCACGATGTAAATATCTTGCCAAAGGAATCTCTAGTTGAGAGTCTGGGAAAAAGAAAATCTTTTTATCTTTTAATGTTTCTTTTAAGGGCGCTAAGGCCATTTCTGCTCTAGCTTTTTTAGGCGCAGTTACTTTATCAAATAATTCTTGTGAAACACCCATCGCAGTTGCAATCGTTGCCAACCATTCTGTCGTACCCTCAATACCAAATGGAAATGGTGCACTAAGATGACTTGCGCCACGTGACTCAAGTGCGCGCAATGTATCACCTAAAAATGGCTGGGCTAATATAAATTGAGTATTATTCCCTACGGCAGGAAGAGCTCTTGAATTACGTGGTGGAAAAAAGCTAACATTTGTCACTCCCATCTCTGCAAAGAGTCTAGAAAACTGATCTTCAACAATATCAGGTAAACAACCGACAATCATGATGGACTTTTGATCAGTTACAGGCAACTGCGGAACTAGCGCATTTAAGCAAGCATCTTCACCTTGTGTAAAGGTTGTTTCAATCCCGCTACCTGAATAATTTAGAATCCGTACTTGAGGACCAAATTGTTTATCTAAACGTCCCGCTGCACGATGTAAATCTAATTTAATGACCTCGGATGGGCATGATCCCACAAGGAATAGAAGCTTAATATCTGGACGTCTTGCAAGTAATCTTTGCACGACTTTATCCAACTCTGCATT
This sequence comes from uncultured beta proteobacterium, assembly GCA_903889595.1. Lineage (GTDB taxonomy): Bacteria > Pseudomonadota > Gammaproteobacteria > Burkholderiales > Burkholderiaceae > Polynucleobacter. The sequence goes on along the minus strand of CAISYI010000270.1, from coordinate 2,262 downwards.
AGCGTCAGCGAGTCCTGCAAGGTCACGCTCATCAATAATAGCCGTTGCAAAACGTGGTTCTGCAAAAATCATAACTCCCGCTGCAGACTGAATTAAATGAGCGCAAGTTCTTGAACCAACCACTAGAAAAAAAGCATCTTGAATTTTACGATGCATCCATATAATTCCAGTTAATCCACAAAACACCTCACGTTGTCCGCGCTCACGAATAATCTCTGGAGGAGCTCCACAACCGGATTCAACTATTGTATTGATTGGAATGATTGCATTCATGAGGCATAACCTTGTTGAAAAACTTCATTAGTTGTTAAGGCCCTCTTTTGATGAGCCTCATATTCTTTTCGTGCAATTCTCAACTTCCAAATGAATTGAGCAGCATTGATGAAATAGGCGCAATATGCACATAAGGCTAGGATCATTAATGAATTAGGGCTCAAACTTTCATTAAATAGACAATAGACGTAACTTAAATGTAGAAAAATTACGAGCATACTAAAGACGTCTTCCCAAAAGAACGCTTCTGCAAATAGATATTTGTCAAACACAACCTTTTCCCAGATACAACCGGTAACCATAATCAATAGAAGGAAAAAGGTCTTTAGCATGATGGAGTAATTTGCATAGTCATAATCTTTGCCAGTGATTAAAAACCTGATAACTAAGGTTATACTTACTAAGAAGACTAAAAACTGCACAGGTGCTAATAAACCTTGAACAAGTGTCCAAATTGATTGATCTCTTTTGATCCGCTGTTCTGGCGTATAAAGAAGTTTACTTTTCTTACTCATCTCTCTGCCTGTTGTGTAATATTCACCATCTGTAAACAAAAGTTTACGCTTAATTTAAGTTACACAACATAGGGGTTTCCCTAATTTATGTAAAATAAATTAGACAGTTGTCAAAAATAGGTGTAAATTAAACTTTACGGTATTTCCCCTAATATTTATTAACACGGAGCAGAGTATGGTTAAGTCTTTAAACATAATAAAAACCACTCATCCGGAGAAGCAAATGAGACACAGCGCAAATTCCAATTTTGAACAGGAGGATAGTTGTCTTGAAAACGATCAAGCTGAAATATCAAATAACAAAACACCTATCGATATTTTGATTAAGATGCTTGATCAGGAAATCATTCCAAGACTTCTGGTAAGTCACCAGGCAAACTCTCCACTCGAAGAATTAGCAACACCAGGACTGAGAAAAATCCATGATCAAGAGGTCGATCTATTAACAGGCCTAGTGATCAACGGCTCTCAAGAATCTTGCATTGAATATATTAAGAAACTTACCTCAAAACAAGTTGCGATTGAATCCATTTATTTAGATCTTATTCCGACGACTGCGAGAAAGCTTGGTGAACTTTGGGAAGAAGATGTAGTTAGCTTCACTGACGTGACGATTGGCTTGTGGCGCTTGCAACATATACTGTATGAACTGACCAAAGATTTTCAGTTGAAAAACAGTATGCCAATTGAAAATTTAAACGCCCTTTTAATTCCAGCTCCAAAATCTCAACATACCTTGGGGTTATTTATCGTTGCAGAATTCTTTAGAAAAGCAGGATGGCGCGTTTGGGGAGAGCCTAATTTATCTCCCGAAGAAATCAACAACTTAATTTTTTCACAATGGTTTGATGTCATTGGTATTTCAATTGGTTACATTGAACAGTTAGAGAATTTGAATGCAATGATTACTTCACTGAGATCTCGTTCAATGAACCCAAATGTTTCTTTTATGGTCGGCGGACCACTTTATAGTAGTCACCCAGAACTTTTTGATGAAATTGATGCAGAAATCAAGTCAGCCGACGCTAACGAAGCAATTAGAATGGCGGAAATGATTGTTGGTGACAAAAAGAATATGGGGTTGAATTAAATGAGAGCATTGTACAAATAAATTTACAATGATTATTAATATTTTTTACACATAAGTTGATTACATGAATCCATCCTCCACCAATCTTACAAACAATATTGAGTCGATTGACGCCAATGCCGCTGCGGAATTGGTAAGTTACGTCACAGATACAGTATTAGTTATGGATCAAGATGGAGTTATTGAAAATGTATTGAATACCCAAACACCAGGGTTTAGTCATTTAAAGAATTTGATTGGAAAATCTTGGCTTGAAAGCACCACATTAGAAAGTCGTAAAAAAGTAGAGTCTCTCTTGTCACCTACTGTGAGTGAAAATGCACAAAAGTGGCGTCAAATCAACCTGAGCGTCCCCAATAATCCAGACCTACCTTTAATGGTCTC
>CAISYI010000269.1 GCA_903889595.1 uncultured beta proteobacterium | reverse complement strand
TTTTCCTGACTTGGATTATTTACTCGTTTTTATATGAATGCCCTTATTTCTGATTTCCCACCTTTAGCTTTTGTAGATATTGAAACAACCGGAGGTAATGCCGATCGGGACCGTATTACTGAGGTCGCGGTGATTACCTTACAGGATGGTCAGCTATTTGAGTGGAGCAGGTTAATTAATCCTGGTGTTTTTATCCCGAAAAATATTCAAATATTGACCGGCATTGATCACAATTTAATCGAGAATGAACCCGCATTTTCTGAGGTCGCTAGAGAAATTTATGAGCAATTAGAAGGAAAGATATTTATTGCTCACAATGCTCGGTTTGATTACGGATTTTTGAAGGCATCATTTAAACGTTGTGATTTGGATTTTCGGGCAAAGGTGCTTTGCACTGTAAAGTTGTCGAGACTTCTTTTCCCTGAACAACCAAGACATAATTTAGATACGATTATTGCAGCACATCAGTTAATGGTGAGCTCTCGACATAGAGCCTTAGGTGATGCCCAAGTTTTGGAACAATTTTGGAAGGTTTGTATTAGTCAATTTGGGGTAAGTCGTCTTCAGGAGTCCGTGAAAGCACTCACGGCGCATCCAAGTTTGCCACCAAAGATTGATCAAAAACTGATTGATGCGATTCCAGATAGTCCTGGGGTGTATCTTTTTTATGCTGAAAATCGGGTGCCCATTTATATCGGTAAAAGTAACACCCTAAAAACTAGAGTTTTAGGCCATTTTTCTAGCGCATTAAGTGTTCGAAAAGAAATGAAACTATCTATGCAAGTAGCTGATATTGACTGGATAGAAACGGCCGGAGAGATTGGTGCATTGCTACTTGAGTCGCGACTGATTAAAGAAAAACTGCCAAGTTTAAATATTAAACTTAGACGATCAAAGGATCTTTGTGCTTGGCGGTTCATGCCAAATGATGGCAATGTGATTGCACCGGAATTAGTTCGCCACGATGATTTACAGCCGGGGATTCAAGAGCATTTATATGGACTTTTTTATAGTCGTAATGAAGCAATGAAAACGCTACAGTCGATTGCTAAAAAAAATGAGCTATGTGAAGGTCTTTTGGGTTTAGAGAAGTTAGTTCCTGGTAAGTCTTGCTTTGGGTTTCAAGTAAAACAATGTCGAGGTGCTTGTGTCGGAGTTGAGTCCCTCGAATCTTATCATTTGCGTTTAATGATTGCCTTAAAAAAGTTTAAGGTGAGTGTTTGGCCATTTAAAACTCCTATCGGCATTAGGGAAGGAAACGAATTACACCTGATTGATCATTGGTGCTATTTAGGAACTGCAATTAACGAAGATGAAGTATTTGAATTGTTGAGTGCTGGAAAGCCCGAATTTGATTTAGACATCTATAAAATCATTAAAAAATTCTTGAAAATAATAGATAAGAATCATATCGTTCAGTTAAGTAGACCTATTTCACATGATGAATATCATGACTAAATTTGGAGTTGTTTCTTGATACCAATTTTATATTCCTACAGGCGTTGTCCTTATGCCATGCGGTCAAGGATGGCAATGTTTGATGCTGGTATTGACTTTGAAGTTAGGGAGATTTCTTTAAGGAACAAACCCTCAAGCATGTTAAATTTGTCTCCGAAAGGAACTGTTCCTGTTTTATTACTCCCAGATGGAAGAGTTTTGGAGCAAAGTCTAGATATTATGTTGTGGGCTTATCAAATGAACTCAGTACCCCATCGCGTGATATGGAATCAAGATCATAGTGACGTAGATGAAACAATGAAAACGTGGTTTAAATTGAATGATAACGTGTTCAAAAAGTTATTAGATGCTTACAAATACCCAGAAAGGTATCCTACTCAATCGCAAGAGGAAACCTTACAAAAGGCCCTTGATCAATACTTTGGACCAATTGAAAAAACTCTATTCGACTCGCCCTATATTCTGGGTGATCATCTAAGTATGGTCGATATTGCTTTATTCCCGTTTGTTCGTCAATTTATGCGAACAAACGAGGAGAAATTTATGGAATTAAAACTACAATCAATCAATCGTTGGATAAAGCTCTTTCAGAGCTCTGAAATCTTTAATCTATCGATGGTTAAATACCCAATTTGGCAAGAATCCTAATGACACTCTCAACACAAATTATCACCATACCTTTATTTCCCTTGGGTTCGACACTTTTTCCAAAAGGTGTAATGGAGTTACAAATTTTTGAAGTGAGATATTTAAACATGATTAAGGATTGTGTGAAAAAGGAATCACCATTCGGTATCGTCACATTAAATAGTGGTGGAGAAGTACGTAGTCCCGTTGAAGAGGTACTTTTTTCTCAAGTTGGAACTTTGGTGAATATTGACCACTTTGATCCAGTTCAAGCAAATTTATACTTTATCCGTTGTTCTGGTGGTGCTAGGTTTAAAGTAATCAGTTCAGAAAAATTAAGCAATGGCCAATGGCAAGCAGAGGTTAACATCCTATTAGAGGATCAACTGACCCCTATTCCAGATGAGTTAAAAGTAACCTCATCGGCCCTATCTAAAATAATTGATTCAATGAAACTACAGGGTGTTTTAGAATCCCAAATGCCTTTTCAAAAGCCTTATTTGCTCGATGATTGTGGTTGGGTAGCAAATCGTTGGGCCGAGTTATTACCCCTCAACCCAGGTCAAAAAGAGCATTTATTGGGAGTTGAAAATCCAAGGTTACGTTTAGACCTTATTTTGGATCTTCTAGAAGAATTGAAAATTACCACTAAATAAATTGAGACTTCTTGAAAATGAGCTAGAGCTTCACTTAAAACTCTAGCGACTCAATTTTCCGCAGATAAGATCGATTGCTTTAGCTAACTCAATATCTTTGCTAGTAAGCCCACCACTATCATGAGTTGAAAGAGTGACTTCTAGCCGATTCCAGACGTTAAACCACTCAGGGTGGTGATTTATCTCCTCGGCAATAATGGCAATTTCAGACATGCAGCTAAAGGCATCTTTGAAGTCTTTAAAGATAAATGTTTTTTGTAGCGCATCTCTAGATGGTAATAAACTCCAACCCAGGCACTCGATTTGGAGACTTTCTCTTTGTGAAGCGGATATTAGAGCTTGCATGGTTTCACCATCACTTACAGGATAAAGATTGAAGAAGGAATTCTGGACATGTTTTTGCGAAAAGCTTTGAACGTAGTTCTGGAGCTGAAGTTTTTGAGGATAACCAAATTCCAAAAAAAGCCTCAGCAAAATCTTGATCTACAACATTGCCTACTATCTTATCACCGTAAATAAAAGTAGTACCACTACCCGGATTAAAAATAGCAGAAAATTGATCACCCTTATTAATGTTGACGTAAATTTTATCTAAGTAATTTTTCCACTCTAAGGTTTTATTCGTTGAATAACCTGATTTTTCAAATTGGTCCATAGTGGCTTTGACTAAAACATCTTTTTGAATTTGTCTTGAATAATTTAGAATGATTGCGAATTTTTTGATGAACTTCGTTTCATCTACATACAAGTGTGCTTGATAGATTTCAAAGCCGAATCTTGTATAACCCCCATGTCCTAAATGAATTAAATTTGGCGCGTGCATATCTGTAATGTGCGTTGGTTCAATTACATTTGCTGAAGCATGTCGTTGAAAGCTTAAGCAAAGCAAAACCATTGTGACTAATAAGAGGTAGGGAGCTTTACGCATTTTTTAAATGAAAATAATCAATTTTTAAACATCGATTCATGACAAAGTTAATACCCGCGTTGGTTGCAATTTCTTGCGCTTCTTGATTTACAACTCCCAATTGTAACCATACATGTTTTGCTTTGATGTGGACTGCCTCGGAAACAATTTCAGCACAGTCCTGAGGTTTGCGGAATATATTTACTAAATCAACTTCAAAGGGGATTGCAGATAAATTTGGATAGGACTTTTCACCTAAAATCATCACTTCATTGGGGTTCACAGGAATAATGCGAAAGCCATTTCGTTGCATAAAATAGGCAACATCATGAGAGGGTCTTTCTGGATTTGCAGAGAGACCGACGACGGCAATAGTTTTAGTCGTATTTAAAATTTCTGAGATGATTAAATCCATTGTGTAATCTTAATCCTCAATGAAGAAATTGAATAGTGAATTTATTTTAAAGAGCGAATTTTGAAGTGATAAAGATATAAGGCTATTACGATAATGAACCAAGCTGGTGGTAGATAGACATAAAGAACAGTACCAAAGGCTACAGCTAGGTAAAATTCAGGCTTTTTTAGTGGACGAAAATGACGTGAAATAACTGTAAATTGTATCGATTGAATTAGCCAGAAGGTAAATAGAATCCCTAAAAAAACTCTTAGTAAAAGCATTGCATTAAACATTAATTCCCCTTTTAGTTAAAGTGCCGAACAACGGTAAGCATGCAAGTCTTCAATAAAGTCACCTTTTTTTGAGATGAAAACAACTTTCGAGCTTTCTATTTTCTCTGGACACATTTCATCAAAAAAGCTCGAGTTACCCAGGCTTCCACAAAACTTTAATTGACGATTATCAAATTGCATGGTGGATCCATCGAGTATGAATGAGAATTTTTTGGTTTCAGGAAAGACGCCACGACATTCCCAAGTAGTGTAATCATGACGGCTACATCCAGAAATAAATAAAAATAAACTGAACAAGCAAAAAATGCGAATTTGAGGAATAATTTTCATATGAATACTAATAGTGAACCTAGTCGGTGGATTTTTAAAAAAAATTGCTCATTTACACCTAAACAGGTGGGTCTATTTTATCTTGCCCAATCCTTTTTTTCATTGATGATCGCTAGTTTTTTTTTATTACAAGGTATTTGGTTCGTATTGCCATTTACTTTATTAGAGTTAGTTGTACTTGCGATTGCATTATTGATTTATGCCAGACACGCTACCGATTTTGAGGAGATTGTTTTAGAGAACGGTTTGCTACAAGTGAAGACTTCCAATGCAAATCAAGTAAATACTTTTCTGGCCATTGCTGCTTGGGTAAAATTATCGAATCAACTTACTAGTAGTAAACTAATCGGCGTCCAATACCAAGGTCATGTGAAAGAGATAGGTAAATTTATCCATTTACAAAAAAGAGAGGCATTTAAAAAGCAACTCGAGCAAAGTTTAAGAACCATGTCATTAAAAAGGTGAGTGATACAGTGTTTAATTTTTTTAATAAGGGGTAAATTTGAATACATTATTACCCATAATTATTCCCGCAAGAGGAAGTAAATTAGCAACTTTTTTGTTGAAACTATTTGGATGGAAGCTTAATGTTCCAGGACTGCCTGGTTCTCACGGTATTTTAGTAGCGTATCCGCACACATCGAACCTCGACTTTTTTCTTTGTATGATTGCCAAGTCAGCATGCGGTATTAAAGCCAATTTTTTAGCAAAAGATAGCTTATTTAAAATCCCGTTAGTTGGATGGTGGTTAAGGTATTTAGGTGGGCGTCCCGTTATCAGAAATAGTCCTCAAGGATATGTCAAGGATTTAGCTCAGAACATGGCTCAGGCTAGTTTCTTTTGGCTGGCTATTACACCTGAGGGGACTAGAAAAAAAACGCCTGGATGGAGAAGCGGTTTTTATCATATAGCGTTAGAAACAAATTATCCGGTTGGTTTTGTGTACTTGGATTACGGGAGTAAAACTATTGGATTGACATCTTTTTTCAAGATGACGGGTAATGAAGAGATGGATTTAGCCAATATACGTGAGATTTATCAGGGTAAATTAGGCTTTTATCCCGAAAATATGTCTCCAATTACTCTTTGGAGCCCACAAAAAGATAAAAATAGTGTAAATTAATGTAATACTGTGCTTATGCACAGCATAAAAGCAACAAATTGATCATCATTTGATAAATATCTGTTGATTACTGTTTATTTATACAGTATTATTCTTTCATGGGCACAATGAAGGAATAAAAATGAAATACATGACATCTGGTTTTAAATCATTCTTAGTATGGCTGATTTTTGATGAATCTGTTGGCGAATTTGGCAAGCGTGAGTGGGTTTGTAAGATTACCGATTAAGATAAACTCGGCTAAAACTTAGCTACAACAAAAAATATACTATTTTTTCTAAGTAATTCTTTAGTTGGATGTAATCTTAGGTTAAAATAATATTCTTTTCTACGGTGGCTGTAGCTCAGTTGGTAGAGTCCAGGATTGTGATTCCTGTTGTCGTGGGTTCGAGCCCCATCAGCCACCCCAGTAATTAAGTACTTCTTAGAGTTATCTATTAAGGATGCTCTGCAATATATTGACGAAGAGCGGCATCAATCCTGCTTTGCCATCCAGATCCTGCTGATTTAAAGTGTTCCACAACATCAGGTGATAATCGAATATTAATATGTTCTTTGGTTTTCTCAAGACGAGGCCTACCTCTAGGGATGAGTAATTCTTTTGCTATTTCTGCGCAAAATAGTTCTGGTAGTACCTCACTTGCAGGCCGCATTTTTGCAAAATCATCATTAGTTAATTCTGGATTTTCAGAATCTATTAGCTTTGGGTTAATTCTTTTCTTCATATTTTTTGACCTCTCTTTTGTTTGCCTTTCTAAGACTAATGACGTGAATTTTATTTCCTCTTGGTGTGAAAATAACAACATAAATCCTTCCATCAATCGATCCAATTGCAACAAATCGATTCTCTCCATAATTTTTGCGAGTATCTTCAAAAATAGTTGCTAAAAACCAATTAAAGCCTTTTACTAAGTTAAAGTCTAGACCTCTTAGTAAGATATTACGTTCATTTTTAGCCTGATCATAGCTTAAATTAATCCCAATTTATTGTACCCACAAATAATATTATCTGCATGATTTTTTTGATTATCTACAAAGTGTAAGTAATCCTATTAATTAACGTTTTAAGTCATTAAAAGCTTACAGAACTGGTTCATTTAACTGATTGTTTGTTTGTGCTAGGAAAAGCTTGGAAAAAGCCACATTGGTTTTTATATAAATCAATGCCTCAGGGAGTTTCTATTTTTCAGAAAATCAACCGAAAACCCTAATATTTATTGAAGACTCCTAAAGGATGGTGATTCCTGTTGTCGTGGGTTCGAGCCCCATCAGCCCCCCCAATAATTTCTTTTAATGAAGTTCCTTTGACTATTTCTCGCTAGTTTTCTTGAAAAATCTAGTTTGAAGGCGCTCACTATTGGTTTTTATATGTTGGCTTAATCTTTGCAGCATGATCTTTTCTGTTCCCACTGATGCCAATTGATCCAAATCGTTTGTAACTTTTTCAAGAATTGCTAGCAGCTTATTTGAAAGTTCTTCTCCAAGTTTTAGTACATAATTTGACTTGAATCCCAACTCTTCTGACATAGCAATTAGTTGGTTGCGTCCAATTTTTGAGGGTTTATTTTCACCACCTATCCTAAATGCAAAGTTATTCGATAGACCTGAATAAATTGAAGTTGAAAGCAGGTCATAAAATGGCGTTAATCTTGCGCCTTCTTCTGGTGGAAAATAAATGGATAAATTTTTAGCATGACTGTCATTGTTCCCTACATACAGATTGAAAAAAATCCACTGTATAAATCTCTTAGTATCTTGTGCTGGAACACCATTTTCCTTAAGTAGTTGACTGCACCTTAACAAAGTTGGGCCACCATCCGATTCGTATTTAATAATTGATGGTTTGCCGTCTAGCTGGCATAAATCAAGTTGGTGAAGCCTTAAAATCTGATTCTTTTCATCGAATATCCTGTCATATCGTTTAATGACGCAAGATTTTGCGATGGGTTGATAGTATGTTTCAGCTACGTCAATTCCTAACGTATATGCTAATTTCATTACCAAAGTCTCGTTGATTGCTGATCCCCAGACATTATTTAACCCGATAATATTTGGTTTAACAATATGTGTCGATGGGGAGCTACCTATTGGTAAAAATAACTTATCTTGATTGTGGATAAATATACTTTGTTTCCTTTGGGCACCTGCTAGGGATATTCTTAGTCCATTTTTTTCTTGGGTTGTTTGAATAATTCCATGCTCTTGATTAAATCCTTTGACTATATCTTCCCATGTTATTTCTTGATATTCGGGCGGTGTTGGTTTTTGCCCTTTTTTTAATATTGTTATGTCACTCGCAGTATCTTCACCAATAACGCTTAATAAACCAAATGTAGTAGTAACTTGGTATTTTAGTTTTAATAATTCGCGAATATTTGCTTCAGGAAGTAAGTTTTCAAAATACGACTCAACTAGAATGCCAGAGTGCTCAGCCTTAGTTGTGTTGATGTTAGGTGATATTGCTTTCCCATGGTTTTTTAGCCATGACGCATCATATACAAATTTTATGATTGATTCGTCTAACAGATTACCAACAATCTTTGCTCCTCTGTAGACTTCTAATTGTTTAACGGTATCCATTAGAGGTTACTTTTTTTCTTAATTACCATCTCTAGACCGAGGGTATTTAACACATCTAGCACTTTGTTAAACTGAACTGTACCTTTACCATTTTCTAGCTCGACAATAAATCTATTACCTGTATTGGCTAGTCCCAAAATATCAGCCTGTGTCATTTTTTGAGAATTCCTAAATTTTTTTATTGAAATGCCCAAGTCCTTTGCCGATCTAATTTTGACTTCATCAACTATTTTCTTTTCATCTTCGAGCATCATAAATCCTTTAATATATTACCGATAGGTAATATATTAAAGGATTTGCATAATATTGCAATAAAAAATTTCCGATAGGTAATAAATTCTTGATTTAAGTGGTGGAAGTTAAAATTATTACCTATCGGTAATTAAAATTAGTTTGGAATAGAATAATCTGAGTACGCTTAATCAGTGAACTTCATTCGGTCACAGCATAAACTATCTTCTGACAAAATTAGCTTTAATTCCTAGAGCTAAATTCGTGGAGATTTTATTTTTACTGCCTTTAATTTAAATAGTTTTTTCAACATTTTATTACTACGAAACCGTTGATAAATCAATTGACTTTTATTCCTAATAAGGAATTGTGGAGTCAATGTCGCCGTCCAACAGTAAACTACGGCTCGCATAGGGGAATTGCGTCCCTAACACGCAGTATGAACTGCCTAAGGGCGTAATTGACCT
>CAISYI010000268.1 GCA_903889595.1 uncultured beta proteobacterium | reverse complement strand
TTTTCCTGAGCTGGTATCGCCCTTAACTGCTGGTTCTGTATAAATGATTTCACGAATAATCATGGTTGGTAAATCTACAGATAAAGCCTTACCCTCATAGAATACTACTTCAACAGTCATGCCATCTTGGAGATAATTGAGCGCGTCACCCATATTGTCAACCTCAACTTCATACTGGTTGAATTCTGTATCCATAAATACATACATCGGGTCAGCAAAGTAAGAATAAGTACATTCTTTCTTTTCTAAAACAACCATATCGAATTTATCATCTGCTTTATAGATTCCTTCGTTAGGAGCATCTGTCATGAGATTCTTAAATTTCATTTTCACAACAGCAGAGTTGCGGCCAGAACGGTTATATTCAGCACGTTGAACAACCATTGGCTCGTTACCAATCATTACAACATTACCTACACGAACTTCTTGAGCAGTTTTCATCCGACAATTTCCTTGAATTTCAAACCTATGATTTTAACCTTTTTTTAATAAAGGTTTAATGAATTTGATCATTCTGACTCCCAAATCAGAATCTAATTGGCGAGATTCGAGCAGATTCGCCCATTTATTAGCGTAGGATGAGATATGGATAAGATCATCCCACCAAGTATTAATTGCTTGATTTCTCATCATATTTTCTATTTTCTCTACTAATTTCGGATTATCTCTTGGCAAGTAGATATTCAAAAAAGCCTTTAGCTTTTCAAAGTGAATCCCATCCTCTTGCGGATAAATATCCCAGATAAATGGTTTGGCTGCCCATTGTGCTCTGACAAAAGAATCTTCACCTCTTACCCAATTTAAATCACAACGCCCTAAAAGATCGTCATATTCATCTTGATTTACAAATGGAATAGGAATCAGCCGCATCTGGCCAAGATTAATCGTTTGATCAAAACTTTTGCCAAGCCACTCAGCAACTGCCACTTGGGCTTTACCATAGCAGATAAATAAATCGACTTTGATACTTTGATTGATTAGTTGATCTAAAAAGTTAATGAAATGTTGACTGCCATAATTAAAAATAGAGATCAAAGTGGTTTCTGGCCGAACTTCTTTAAAGAAAGCATCGATAGTCGAAGAAGCCGAGTTGGTGGACTTATTGTGCTTCGAAATACCTAAGAGCCCCCCCGTTTTTTCATTAAACCCTGGGTAATAAAAATAGCGTTGATGTTGGTTATTGAGACTTGGCAAACTAGCCAAGCCATGCATTTCTTCAATCCAAGGTTCTGCACTTAAATATTCAACATTAATCAAAAGACAATGATTAATTTTCTTGAGGTACAGTGCAGGCAACTCACAGGAAAAGGTTTCTAAAGCGACATCTGGCAAACCATTTTGATCAATGATGACCTCTGCATGATTCCAGGGATAAATGGCTAAGCCTAACTTTACGAGCTTGGCAATCGTCTCTTCACCAGCCAGTTGTTGAATTAATGGAATATCATCACAAAATAATCGAACTTTATTTTCATTGACCGTAAAATGATGGTTTGCAAGAATTTCTGTCAAGCGCCGAGTAAGACGCCAACAAAATCCGGCATCGCCATAGTTATCAACTACCTTACAAAAGATATCAATACGCATGACAACACCTTCGCCAGAAGAATATTTTGAAAAACTCCAAGAAGAGGTGAAGCAGTTGACTGAACTGCCAGGAGTTTATAGATTTTTTGATCAAAATAATCATATTTTGTATGTAGGGAAAGCCAAGAATCTTAAAAAAAGAGTAAGTAGTTATTTTCAGCGTACTCAATTATCTCCTCGAATTGAGCGGATGGTTCAAAAAATTGTTCGTTTGGAAACTACGGCTACTCGCACTGAAACAGAAGCGTTAATATTAGAGAATAATTTAATTAAGGCACTTGCACCGCCGTTTAATATTTTATTCAGAGACGACAAGTCTTACCCTTATTTGATGATAACGGGTCATGCTTTTCCCAGGATTGCTTCTTACCGTGGCAAGGTGGATAAGAAAAATAAGTATTTTGGACCTTTCCCTAATTCATGGGCAGTTAAAAGTAGCGTGCAAATTTTGCAAAAAGTCTTTTTACTGAGAACTTGTGAAGATACCGTTTTTAAAAATCGTAGTCGACCTTGTCTTTTGCATCAAATCCATCGATGTAGCGCTCCATGTGTTGGATTAGTATCAACCTCTCAATATCAGGAAGACGTGGGTAAGGCAGTCTCTTTTTTAGAAGGTAATCATGCTAGTGTAATGAGTGATTTAGAAAGTGCCATGCTGTCTTATAGCGATGAATTAGAGTTTGAGAAAGCTGCATCGGTGAGAGATCGGATTGCTGACTTATCGAATGTGCTGCAACAGCAATCGATGGACGCTGTCGCAGATGGACAAAATAATATTGATATTGTTGCGGTGGCAGAAAATCTTGGTCAAATTTGCGTGAACTTAGCGATGGTCAGAGGGGGGCGACATTTAGGCGATCGCCCTTACTTTCCGATTGTAGTTAAAAATGACACCGGAGCTGCCTCTGAAATTTCTGAATACTTACTATCTTTTATGGTGCAAAGATATTTAGATGATGCTGATTTACATGATGGTAGTGATTTGCAAAAATTAGTACCTACCGTGTTTGTATTGAGTCATCATTTGGGAGAAGATGAGGGACTCTTGACGCAGTCTTTGGAAGAACGTTTGGGTAAAAAGGTACAGTTCATTACTCACCCGCAAGGTCAGCGTAAACACTGGTTAGCGATGGCACAGGGCAATGCCCAGATTGCTTTAGCTAAGCGTATTAGTGAACGAAGCGGGGCCCAAGCAAGAAGTATTGCGTTAATGGATCTTTTGCAAATTGATTTAGATGAATCAGACTTGTTGCGTGTCGAGTGTTTTGATATTAGTCATACATCTGGCGAAGCAACTCAAGCCTCTTGTGTGGTTTATCAAAAAAATGACATGCAAAATAAAGAGTATCGACGTTTTAATATTGAGGGAATTACACCAGGTGATGATTATGCTGCGATGCGACAGGTACTAGAGCGTCGGTATGCCGGCTTTTTAGAACTACCAGAAGACAAAATCCCTCATGTTATTTTGATAGATGGCGGTAAAGGGCAGGTGGAAGCCGCTAAAATGGTATTGAATGAATTAGGCGTTGATAATAAATTAATTGTCGGTGTGGCAAAAGGGGACGGGCGTAAAGTTGGTCTAGAAACTTTGATATTTGCGGATGAACGGACCCCATTAGCATTGGGAGTCGATAATATTGCCTTAATGTTAGTTGCGCAAATTCGAGATGAGGCACATCGCTTCGCAATTACGGGCATGCGTGCGAAACGACAAAAAACTAGGAATGTTTCAAGGCTGGAGGAAATTGAAGGTATTGGAGCTAAGCGCCGACAAAAATTATTGGCGCGCTTTGGCGGTATAAAAGGGGTGGCAGGTGCAACAATAGAGGAGCTATCGCAAGTTGAGGGAATCTCTCAATCTTTAGCTGAACAAATTTATAAACAATTACACTAGTACTTTATTTCATGAAATTAAAAAATGCCATTTAACTTTCCAATCTTTTTAACCTGGTTAAGAATTGCTGTGATACCACTCATTGTTG
>CAISYI010000267.1 GCA_903889595.1 uncultured beta proteobacterium | reverse complement strand
TCTTCAAGAAGTAATTTTGAGGTGAGTAAATTTGGTGTATCAAGAGTTAAAAATTACTGAAGGAATAGTTGGGAAAGAGAATGATCAATTTCAGTCCGAAATAGCTCAAGGTCAAGTTAGTCCTTACAAGAAAATACCTTTCAATCTAAATAAAACTAGATTTGTTTTTACAACAACATTTATTTGGTTTTTTTGTTTTGTATCTGCGGCACTTGTATGGGGAGTGATGTTCGATTGGTTAAGTATCGAAGAATCAAAAGAACTTGCAGCCATAATTCTTACACCTATCATTGGAATTCTTGGTACATGTATAGGTTTCTATTTCGCCAGAAATGGGGATTAGATTTTTTTCTAATTTAGTTTGTAAATCTAAATCCCCCTAAGACAATGAATTACTTGGATAACTCGTATCCAAAGTTCTCTTTAAACGCAGTTCGAATCCCGTCAATTTGCATCTCATGGTTTTGACCACCTTGAGAAGCTATTTTCAAAGATCCAAGTAAGGATCCAAGTCGGCCAATGGTTGGCCAATCTAGTTGATTTTCAATACCAAATAGAAGAGCAGCTCTAAACGAATCACCGCAACCTGTTGGATCAAGTAATTGTGTTGCCTTGACGACTGGAATATCAATCATTTGACCTTTGTTATAAATTACAGAGCCTTGCGCACCTTTGGTCACGATTAAGGCTTCAACCCGGTCAGAAACCTCAGGTAAGCTAAGGCCGGTTTTTTGACAGAGCATTTCAGCTTCGTAATCATTAACAGCAACATAGGTAGCAAGTTCAATCATCTCGAGTAATTCTTTACCGTCAAATAAAGGTAAGCCTTGTCCTGGATCAAAGATAAAAGGAACGTTTGCCTTGGCAAATTGTTTTGAGTGAGTCAACATGCCATCTCTACCATCTGGAGCAACAATTCCAATGGTGATCGGAGTACTAGTATTCGCCTTAGCAGCAATTGCTGCAGTGACATCATTTAAATGAGACTGCATCATCGCACCAGGATGAAATGCTGTAATTTGATTGTTATCACGGTCGGTAGTGATAATCGCCTGAGCGGTAAATGCCTCTGGGATTTCGCGAATAAAGTCAGTAGCGATATCATGCTTAGCGAGTTTATCAAAATACGTACCCGCATCAGAACCTACTGTTGCCATAATAAAAGGGTCACCACCTAATAGGCGTTGGTTATAGGCGATATTACCGGCACAACCACCAAATTCGCGGCGCATACTTGGTACTAAAAAAGCAACGTTTAAAATATGAATTTGATCAGGCAAAATTTGTTCCTGAAAACGTCCTTCAAAGGACAAAATCGTATCAAACGCTATCGAACCACAAATCAGACTTGCCATAAAATTCCTAAAAAAGATTGAGTAATATTTGTTGGTGAAAAATTAAAACGAATTGGGATAAACCATTTGTACCTGAAAACCACTTGCAGATGCAGGTAAGATTATGGGTATATTAACGGTAATTTGTGTCTTTGTTGGAACACCTTGCGTTAGATAAGTCATTAAACGAGGCTCAGACCCAAGCCATTGAAGTGGCGTTAATTCTTGATAGGCAAGTGGTTCACCCGTCACACTACTTAAAAGGACTTCCAAATTTGGTAGTGCAATCTTTCTAGCTAAAGTCGGATATTCCTCATTTGAGTCAACTTGTAACTGAATTTCTAGGTATTGAGGTGATGCTGGAACATCGTTAGTTGGATTTAATTCTTCAGAAGGAACAGGCTGCGAGACATGAATATCAGCATATTCCAAACGCCAAGCTGAATTATCTTTTTTCGGCGTTTGTTGCCAATTTAAAAAGATCAAATAGGATTGATACACTGCGCCACAAATTAATACCAACAGCATGAAGATTCGGTAAAGGCGCATGATATTGATGGTTAACAGTAAGGGAACACGAAAATATTATCAGATTATCTTATGTGACAGACTTACCTGCTAGACAAACCCAACCGTCAGAAACCTGCCAAATTTTTAGATCCACCCAAGGGGCGTAAATTTCAATGATCTGTTCTGCTTGTTGTTCCAAAATTCCTGATAATGCTAAGTAACCACTAGGTGCAACCAAAGCACCAATCGCAGGCGCTAAAATTTTTAGAGGGTTGGCTAAGATATTTGCGACTACCACATTGAACTTAGTGGTATCAGTAATCATGTCAGGCAGACCAAATACAATCGTGACCTCATTGCGAATCGCATTATCAGTACTAGCGGTGACTGACTGTGGATCGATATCTAATCCAAAAGTGGCGCCACTACCTAGTTTTTTTGCAGCAATGGCCAAGATTCCGGAACCACATCCATAATCCATGACACTTTGATTTTGTAATAGATTGGCATCAGAAAGTGATTCTAGCCAGTTTAAGCAGAGTTTCGTGGTTGGATGACTACCAGTGCCAAAAGCGAGGCCAGGGTCAACAGCAAGGCATATGGCTTGCGGGTGGAGGTCTTGTGGTGTGTCGTGCCAAGAAGGAACTACCCAAATACGATCAGAAATTGCGATAGGGTCGAACTGTGATTGCGTTAATTTAACCCAATCTTGTTCTTCAATTTGTGCTTCGGTGTAATGATCAATCGCCATTCCTAAGCGATCTAGCTCAGCTAAGATCGCTTCAGTATGTTGAGCAAATTCTGTCCAAAGGGATTGGTTAAACAAGGCTATTACTTTTGATTCTTGCCAGGCTTCCACAGAAATGACCATGCCAGGTTCACCATAGAGCGGAATCTCTTGTGCAGTATCAGCTTGGGCATCTTCTACGGTAATCGAAAGTGCGCCAAGTTCCATCAGCGTATCACCGAGCAACTCAGCACTTTCTTCCGTAACATAAAACGTTAATTCGCGATAAGTCATAGAACTTTCCTGAGCAAGTTAATCAGATTTTTAATGAGCATTAATTGTTCGTTTTTTCCATAGCACGTAGTTGTGCTTGCTCTTCTAATCGATGTTCCAGGTAATGAATACTCGTCCCACCTACGTTGAACTCAGGATCAATCATCAGTTCACGGTGCAATGGGATATTGGTTTTAATCCCGTCGACCACCATTTCTGATAAAGCAATCCGCATTCTTTTAATCGCTTGATCGCGCGTTGCACCAAATGCAATTAATTTGCCTATCATCGAGTCGTAAGAGGATGGAACGGTATAGCCACTATAAACATGTGAGTCAACGCGAATACCGGGACCACCTGGGGTATGCCAGGACAAAATTTTTCCAGGGCTTGGTGTAAATTTAAAAGGATCTTCCGCATTAATTCGACACTCAACGGCATGACCTCTAAAAATAATATCTTTTTGTTTAAAAGAAAGTCTTTCACCGGCCGCAATTTTGATTTGTTCCTGAACAAGATCGATACCCGTAATTAACTCAGTAACAGGATGTTCAACCTGAATACGGGTGTTCATCTCGATAAAAAAGAACTCATTATTTTCGAATAAAAATTCAAAAGTACCTGCTCCGCGATAGCCCATTTTGCGGCAAGCCAAAGCGCAGCGCTCACCAATTTTAGCAATTAAACGACGGTCAATGCCAGGTGCTGGTGCTTCTTCAATGACTTTTTGATGACGACGTTGCATTGAGCAATCCCGTTCACCCAACCAAACTGCATTTTTGTAGGTATCGGCAAGAACTTGAATCTCAATGTGCCTTGGATTAGTTAAAAACTTCTCCATATACACTTCAGGATTACCGAAGGTACGGCCTGCTTCTTCTTTGGTCATGTTAACCGCATTGATTAAAGCCGCTTCATTATGAACAACCCGCATACCTCGTCCACCGCCACCGCCTGCTGCTTTAATAATAACTGGATAACCAATTCTTTTTGCAGTCGCAATGATGTACTTAGGATCATCTGGCAGGGCACCTTCAGAACCTGGGACACATGGCACACCAGAGGCGATCATGGCTTGTTTAGCAGAAACCTTATCCCCCATTAGGCGAATCGTCTCAGCCTTAGGGCCAATAAACACGAAACCGGAAGATTCAACGCGATCAGCGAAGCTCGCATTTTCTGATAAAAATCCATAGCCTGGGTGAATCGCCTGAGAATCGGTCACTTCTGCAGCAGAAATAATAGCTGGCATGTTTAGGTAACTTTGCAGCGAAGGGGCTGGTCCGATACAAACAGCTTCATCGGCTAATTTTACGTATTTTGCTTCTTTGTCAGCTGTAGAGAAAACGACAACTGTTTTAATACCAAGCTCACGGCAAGCCCTTTGAATACGAAGAGCAATTTCACCGCGGTTAGCAATCAGGATTTTTTCAAACATCATAGATATTTTCTCGGGTAATCTTTAGCCAATAATGAAGAGGGGTTGATCATATTCAACACCTTGACCGTTTACTACACAAATTTCTTTGATTACACCAGCAACATCTGCTTCAATCTCATTAAGAAGCTTCATTGCTTCAATAATACAAAGAGTCTGACCAGCCTTTACGGTATCACCTAGGCGCACGAACTCTGCAGACTCTGGATTTTGGGAGCGATAAAAAGTACCTACCATCGGTGATTTCATCACGTGGCCGGTTGGTGCTTCAGGAGCGCTAACAACTACCGGTGCTATTGGGGCAGCAGCAGGTAGATTTGGTTGAACAGCTTGGGCTTGTTGTGGAATAACTACTTGCGTAGCCTGTGGGCTTGGGGCGCGATGGTTCACAATTCGAACTCTTTCTTCACCTTCCGAGATTTCAAGTTCTGATACGCCTGACTCAGCAACGAGGTCGATTAAAGTTTTTAATTTACGAAGATCCATATTATTTCCTTTTAAAACAGATTATTGATTTCATTTAGTGACAAAAACTTAACAAGAACCCAAAGGGCATCTTGTAAATTGAACAAAAAATAAATTAAATTACATGGTTAGGCGTTGATGAGCAGCGCGCAAAGCTAATTCGTAGCCATGTGCCCCTAATCCACAGATTACCCCGACAGCAATGTCGGATAGATAGGAATGATGTCTAAAACCTTCTCGTTGATAGATGTTGGACAAGTGAACTTCAATAAACGGGATGGATACCCCAGCTAAGGCGTCACGAATCGCAATGCTAGTATGGGTAAAAGCGCCGGGATTAATCAAAATAAACTGCACATTATTTTGCCGGGCCGCGTGTATCCGATCAATTAAAGCACCCTCTGAGTTAGACTGAAAGGTCTCTAAATCAATCTGTAGCTGAGAAGCTACTAGTTGCAAATGATCATGAATTTGTTGCAAGGTCGTCGCACCATAAACCTCTGGTTCACGAGTGCCAAGTAGATTCAGATTAGGACCCTGTAAGACGAGTACTGAAGCGATTTGTTGCGTATCTGCGCTCATTTTCGATGAATTCCTTGAAAATCTGATTTTTAATGAGCCTAGTATATCTCACATAAACTCAATTTAATGGGAAAAAACTCAGTTTTTCACCATCTAAAATATTGAAGAACTATTTCGGTGATTAAGTAGAGTAACTTAGTGCTCGTATTTTATCAACTTCGTTTAAATTAATAAAATTAAGGCGTAAGTTTACTTATCTTTCAATAAAAGTACGGATTCAAGTTCTTTCTCCGTAATCTTCCCTAGTTTTGTCAGTAAGATTTTTCCGTCCGGATTTAAAATCACGGTGTAAGGTAGTGCACCTTGTAAATTGCCGAGTCGCTTCATCCAGTCACTTCCCTCTAATCCACCTAGTAAGATTGGATAACTGACAATGGTTTTTTGCAGGAATTGACGTAAATTCGATGGTGAATCGATACCGATACCGATCATTTGCACAGTATTGTTGTCTAATTTTTGATTAAATGCAGAAAGCATTGGCATCTCTTCGACACAGGGAGGGCACCAAGAAGCCCAAAAATTGATAACTAAGATTTTATTTTTCCAAGCCCCTGTATTGATACTCTCCCCTGTCTCATTTTTCCAATCCACAGCTACAAATTCCTGATAGAGGGCAACTTGTGCACTAGAAGAATTACTTTGTGATGGGTTGGAAGAAAGCCAATAGGAAGCGCCAAGACCCAGTAATAGACTACCAAGACCAATCATAGATAACATTAATAAAAGTGGGAATTTCTTCTCTAATGCAGTTTTTTTATTAATTTCTTCAGACATTTCATTTCCTTAGCTAAAATTGAGTCATGCACATTCATATTCTTGGTATTTGCGGCACCTTCATGGGAGGTATAGCCGCCATCGCACGTCAATCAGGTCATCAGGTCACTGGATGCGACACAAATGTCTATCCACCGATGAGTACCCAATTAGAAGAGCAGGGTATCACTTTAATTGAGGGCTTTGCAAAAGAACAATTGTCCCTCAAACCCGACTTGTTTGTCATTGGAAATGTGGTTTCTAGAGGAAATCCTTTGATGGAGGCGATTTTAGATGCCGGATTGCCTTATGTTTCAGGTCCGCAGTGGTTAGGTGAACAAGTTTTGGCGCATCATCATGTTTTGGCAATTGCTGGTACCCATGGCAAAACGACAACTACAGCCATGTTAGCCTGGATTCTTGAAGCTAATGGCTTATCACCCGGATATTTAGTTGGCGGCGTACCCAATAACTTCGACGTCTCTGCACGATTAGGTCAAAAAGGGGACTTTACAGCAAGCTTAGGATCACAAATAAAACCCTTATTTGTAATCGAAGCGGATGAGTACGACACAGCTTTTTTTGATAAAAGAAGTAAGTTCGTCCATTACCGTCCAAAGACTGTGATTCTTAATAATTTAGAATTTGATCACGCTGACATCTTTGCAGATTTAGCTGCTATTCAGACGCAGTTTCATCATTTAGTAAGAACAGTACCCTCCACTGGCAGCATTATTGTAAATGGTGAACAAGAAGCGTTAAAAGAGGTTTTAGATCGGGGTGTTTGGTCGCAGGTAGAAAGTTTTAGTCAAGATTCAGCCGAAGCTCTAAAAGAAATGTCCCTAAATGCACAGTGGTCATTCCAAACCTTGGCTTTGGATGATTTTGAAGTTATCAAAGACGGTACTATCGTTGGACGAGTCAATTGGCATCCCGATGCTAGTGTTGCCGGTCGACATAATCAAATGAATGCCCTTGCTGCAATAGCTGCAGCGAGTCATGTTGGGGTCAGTCCAAAAGACGCTGCACACGCACTCGGAAGTTTCAAGAATGTCAAACGTCGTCTCGAAATCATTGGTCGTGCAAAGGGAATTACCGTTTATGATGATTTTGCGCATCACCCCACAGCGATTACTACGACGATTGACGGTTTACGCCGAAGAATCATGGCAGATGAAACTCAAACCAAGCTAGCGAAGTCAAGCACCTCAAATTCTGCAAGATTAATTGCTGTTTTAGAACCCCGTTCCAATACAATGAAACTTGGCGTGATGAAGCAGCAGTTACCCACCAGTTTGCAGGATGCAGATTTGGTATTTGGTTATGGCGCCTCTAGCGGTAAGTCTGCTTTAGGTTGGGATTTAGAACAAGTTCTTAGCCCACTTGGGGAAAAAGCTAAAGCTTTCGATGATTTAGACCAAATGGTTGAGGCAATTGTAAAAATTGCAAAGTCAGGCGATCACATATTAGTAATGAGTAATGGCGGTTTTGGTGGCGTTCACCAAAAAATATTAAAGGCACTGGTCTGATAAATGCATTTCATTTTTGAAGAAGGTGGTGAAATCAAGGGGGCCAGCGCGATCGGTCCTGCGGTTTCAACTGCCGATTTTTGGCAAGCCCAGACCCAGTTTGGCAAACGAATCAAACTCAAGGCTAAAGAAGTTTGGCTGAAATGGGAAGCAGGAGATTTAACCAAGATGATGGAAAGTGCTAAGTCATTAGCTACTTCCATTGATATGGATTTTTTATGGGAATGTTCGCCCGATCAAGAGTTTTCAACTGACGCCATCGCAAAAGAATATTTTGGCGAAAAAGTGAGCACTGAACAACTTATTGGTTTGGCTATGGCTTTACAAAATGCCCCTATTTATTTTCGGCGCAAAGGTCGCGGACAATTTTTACGCGCACCAGAAGAACAGTTAAAAGCAGCGCTCCTGTCTGTAGAGCGAAAAAAACAAGAGGCACTAGCTCAGGAAACAATGAAAGAGCAGCTATTGTCTGGGATATTACCTCCCGACATTGCAGATCAAGCACAAATGTTGCTATTTGCCCCAGATAAGAACCACTATATATATAAGGCCTTAGCAAGTGCTAGTGCTCAAAAAGGAATTTCTAATGCGCAGCTCTTATTACAGCTTGGAGCTATTCATTCAGCACTCGAGATTCATCAAGGGAAATTCTTTAAAGAACATTTCCCTAAAGGTTTGGCGTTTCCCCAAAATGCCTTAAACATTGTGAGTAGTTCTGTTGTTCAACAGCTTGAAAAAGAATTGCCCTTAGCAAACGTATCGGCATTTTCGATTGATGACGCAAGTACTACTGAAATTGACGATGCTTTTTCCGTGACGCAACTTCCAAGTGGCAATTATCAAGTAGGCGTCCATATTGCAGCACCGAGCTTGAGTATTTCCCCAAACGATGCACTCGATGAAATTGCTAGTCATCGTATGTCTACGGCTTATTTTCCTGGTGGGAAAATTACCATGTTGCCAAAGTCTGTCGTCGATGTGTTTTCACTCGAGGCTGGACTTGCAAGGCCGGCCATTTCTTTATACGTAGAAGTGAGTCCTAGTGGAGAAGTCCTATCAATGGCTCCGCACCGAACGGTGATTGAACTCGTACCGATTCAGCAAAACTTACGTTTACATGAGATTGAAGACGTTTTGACGCAAGAGTATTTTGATGGCATCGAAGAAGGTTCAGGTGCAGATGTTTTTGCAGATACAAAAACAACTAAAGTGCCATTTGAGAATGAATTAAAACTTCTCTGGATTTGCGCAAAAGTATTATTTACTAAGCGTCAAGAAACTCGAGTAGCTGGGGGCCAACGCGCTGAGCAACTCGGTAAAAATGATCCGAATGCACTATTAAGGGATTTTAGTTTTTCTATTTTGAATGAAGCAAAAGAACCGATTGATCCAGAGGCAATACTCGCACAACCTGTCAATGATTCAACCTGGCAGGTGGAGATTAGCGCAAGAAGTAGAGGTTCTGTCGTGGATACGATTGTGGCTGAGTGGATGATTTTTAGTAATCAGACTTGGGGCACTTATTTAGCTACGAATGATTTACCTGCTATTTTTAGAGCGCAACAAGGTTGGGGAGCCCAAAGAACTCGGATGCAAACCACGCCCTGTCGCCATGAGGGACTGGGCGTAGAAAATTATGCATGGTGCACCTCACCACTGCGCAGATACTCTGACTTAGTAAATCAGTGGCAAATCATCGCCCTCGTAAAAAATGGCATGATGGCAAAACTAGTCTCGCCTTTTGTGGCAAAAGACACCAAAATTATGGGCCTATGCGCAGAGTTTGATGCCAGATATACCTCCTACAATGCATATCAACAATTGGTTGAAAGGTATTGGTGTTTGAAATGGGTTAATCAGCAAGGCTTGCCACTTAGACTTCAAGCAAGAACATTAAAGGATGGGATGATTCGGGTTGAGACGATTCCACTGCGATTAATCGTACCAGAATTAGCCACTGCCAAAAGAGGTGTAAGCGTCGAAATAGAAATCACTTCAACTGATTTACTCAACCTGAATGCTGGCGTGCGTTTAATCCAAATGCATGAACAACAATCAAGCGAATATGCTCCGGACTTTAATGGCCAAGAAGCAGATGCTGAAGAGGAAACTATCCCACAGGTTGAATTAGAAACGCCCATCTCAGAAACGAGTTTAGTTGCCAATGAAATAACTAATGATGTTACTCAGGTAGTAAGTGAATCAGTAACTGAGGCAGTAAATAATCAATCCGTAGCACCAACGCAATAAAAATGTTGTGACGATGCAAGCCTATTTACTCCAATGGTTCAAACGATCCATCGTGCTTGCTGTGCTTTTCTCCATCGTGATTCATATAGGCTTGATTGTTTGGCAAAAAGAGATTCGAGAACCACAAGAGGTGCGTCTAAAAACACCCTTAGCAGTTGTTTTAGTAAATAGCCAATCTAAACTATCACCTCTTAATCCGAAAAAGTTGGCGCAAAATGATTTAAACGGTGGTGGTCAAAGTGATCAGCAAATGAACGCAACTACCTTGGCGGCGATTAATCCAGGTATCGCAAAAGAATTAGAAGATTTACAAAAAGAACAAAATAGATTGATCTCTTCCATGAAGAATCAAGGGGCGACGACGCAAAAAAACCGAACAGGTAAAAGTACGGAAGAGCTCGATAAGCTAGAGCGTCTTGAGGCTGAATTAGCGAAAAGATTGCAGCAGGAGGCAAGTCGACCGCGTAAGGCGATCCTCACTTCTACTAGTGCTAAAGCAGTTATTTATGCTCAGTATTACGATGCCATGCGCAAAAAGGTTGAGAATTATGGAACCACTTATTTCCCGAGAAATAGTAATGGACCCTTGTATGGTAGTTTGATCGTATTAATTAGCGTTGATAAAAACGGAAAAATTCTATCAAAACCAAAAATAGAAAAATCTTCAGGAAATTTGGAACTGGATCAACAAGCCATTGCGATTGTGAATGCTTGCGCCCCTTTTGGTAAATTTTCTCCTGCAATGATGGCAAAATTAGATGTGATTGATTGGATTGCGACCTTTGATTTTGTCCAAGGAGTAGGACAACAAAAAGGACAAAGCCAATTGGAGCTCGGCTCAGTGCAAGAAATTGACAAGAGTGATCAGAAAAAGAATCCCGCGAATAAAGAATCAGGAAAAGAATCAGGAAAAAAGAAATAGGTCAAAAAATGAATATTCAACCCCAAGATTATCCTTTGCAAGATGTTTACGCAGTAATCGGCAATCCGATTGCTCACAGTAAATCTCCCCAAATTCATGAGATGTTTGCCCAGCAAACAAATCAAAATATGAAATATGGATTGTTGTTTTCAAAAGTAGACGATTTTGAGAAAACGGTGCAGGACTTTTTTGCAGCAGGTGGGTGCGGTCTCAATGTTACGGTGCCTTTTAAAAATCGGGCCTTTGCTATGTGTGACGAATTAAGTAGTTATGCACAAGCTGCCGGAGTTGTGAATATCCTGTGGATGGAAAATGGTAAGTTATTTGGCGATAACTCTGATGGTCTGGGATTGGTTAAAGATCTAATGGGCGAGAGTGAAAATCTAAAAGATCAATCTGTCTTAATTTTGGGGGCAGGCGGTGCTGTGCAGGGAGTAATTTTGCCCTTAATCAAGGCACAGGTTGCAAGCATCGTGATTGTAAATCGTACTTTTGAAAAGGCCTTAGATCTCGTCAATCGCTTTAATGCCGAGGCTGAACTAGTTGGAGTTCATTTAGGGGCACTAGAGAGCCACTGGATTGAGAATTTGGATGAGCCATTTAATATGGTTATCAACGGCACTTCGACTGGTTTAACCAGTGACTCTCCATTAACTAATGTGCAGGCCAGTCATCTTGCGACGATTTGCCAAACCAAAGAAAATACGGTGGTTAGTTACGACATGGTTTACGGCAAGCAAACGGCCTTTATGAAACAAATGCAAGAGCAGGACTTTGTGGTGAAGGATGGTTTGGGAATGCTAGTAGAACAGGCGGCAGTGGCGTTCCAGCTATGGAGAAAGTTGCCAGGTTCAATCAAGCTAGACACGAATTTGGTTTTAAAGACACTTAGAGAAGGTCTATAGGTCTTTTTATTGTAAGGATTTTATTGAGCATTAAAGTGCTCAATAAGTTACGATCAATATATGGAAAAACCGTTAAAAGATATTCGCAATTCACCTGACCCAGACATCGCAGGATCATATTATGCGATGATTCGTGCCGGTCAACATGCTATCGATATTGCAATACAAACCAATACGGCCATAGTCAACATTATTGATGGAAAAATTGTACGAACGACAGCTGCTGAACTTAAAAAAAGATACAAAATAACAACAGATTAAACCTAGGTAAAGATTAGACGATTTAGTCCATCCAACCTTTACGTTTAAAGTAAACAAGTGGCAGAATTGTTGAAATAACCATCATTCCTAGTGCAATAGGGTATCCAATCATCAGCTTTAACTCCGGCATGAATTCAAAGTTCATTCCCCAAATACTAGCGAGCAGGGTTGGTGGCATGAGTCCCACCGATACCACAGCGAAGATCTTAATAATCTTATTTTGGTTAATGTTAATAAAACCGACCGTCGCATCCATTAAGAAGTTGATCTTATCAAAGAGGAAGGCAGTATGGTTTTCTAGGGAATCGATGTCACGCAAAATTAGTCTTGCCTCTTCTTGTTGCACATCGGATAAATATTTACTGCGCATGAGGTAGGAGAGAGCACGGCGGGTATCCATCACATTGCGACGGATACGACCATTCGTATCTTCCTCTTTTGCAATCGTTTCGAGAACAACTCCCGCAATTTGGTCGGTAACGGTATTGGACAAGACCACTTTACTGGCCTCTTCAAGCTGAACGTATACTTCTTCAAGGGAATCAGCAGAGTATTCGGCATCAGTAGAATAAAGATCTAGCAGTACATCTTTAGCGTCATTCACTGATCCAGGGCGAAGACGTGCACGCATCCGAACTAAGCGGAATACAGGTAAATCTTCATCATGGATAGAGAACAAGGTTTTATCGGTGAGGACGAAAGCAACCCGAACGTTTCGGGATAGATCATCTTCATCAAGTAAAAAATCGGTACGAATATGTAAGTAACCATCTTCTCCGGCAAAATATCGAGCCGATGCTTCCAAGTCACCAAGTTCTTCTAATTCTGGGAGAGAAACCCCAAATGCAGTTTTAATCCATCCCAACTCTTCATCATTGGGCTCAATTGCATCAATCCAAATAGGGGCATGTTGTTCTAAAAGTTCATTGAGGTCTTCAACTTGTTCTTGGACCAAACGGCCGTTTTGTAATGTGAATAAATTGATCATTTTGCATTTCCTCAAATTTACTTCTTAACTAGAATTAAAAGAAAGTTTAAAGTATCGTTATTAAAACAATTTAATTTAATTCTTTTGAATAATTCACCTACTATTAATAATGGATCTTCTTTTTTAGAGAAGTACCAAGATTGCGTTGAAAAACATCAGTCGATGCTATGCGTCGGCCTAGATCCGGATCAACAAAAGTTTCCAATTTCCTTACAAGGTCAAGCAAATTCAATTTTTACGTTCTGCCGGTATATTGTAGACGCAACTGCTGACTTAGTTTGTGCTTTCAAACCCCAAATTGCTTATTTTGCTGCAGCAAGGGCGGAAGACCAGCTAGAACAGTTAATACAATACATTCACACTCATTATCCAAGAGTTCCTGTCATTTTAGACGCAAAACGGGGAGATATCGGTTCTACTGCTACGCAGTATGCCGTGGAGGCTTTTGAACGCTATCAAGCTGATGCAGTGACCGTAAACCCCTATATGGGTTTTGATTCCATGGAACCTTATTTGAAATATGCAGGTAAGGGCGTCATTGTCCTGTGTAGAACGTCTAATCCGGGTGGATCTGATATCCAGTTCCTAAAAACCACCGATAGCAGTGG
>CAISYI010000266.1 GCA_903889595.1 uncultured beta proteobacterium | reverse complement strand
TTTGTTAGTTAATTTTAAAATCACTTCTTCATAATCTTGATCTTTATATTCAATCGCTACATCAGCGCCCAACTCTAAGCAACGCTCTGCTTTTTTACTACTACCAACAGTCGTGATGACTTTTGCACCAAAAGCTTTAGCGAATTGAATAGCCGTAACACCAATACCACTCGATCCACCGTGGATCAAAATCGTTTCATTACTTTTGAGGTGGCCCATATCAAATAAATTTGACCATACCGTAAAGTAGGTTTCAGGTATTGCTGCGGCTTGTAACATCGTCAAGCCTTTCGGAATCCTTAAACAATGGGCGGCAGGCGTTGCGCAGTATTCTGCATAGGCACCACCCGGTGTTAAAGCACAGACTTGATCGCCAATTTGCCACTGCGTCACATCAGGACCTCTTGCAACAATAACGCCAGCTACTTCTAAGCCTAAATAGGGGGATGCGCCTAATGGCGGTGGATAGGAGCCTGAGCGTTGAAAAACATCAGGACGATTAATCCCCGTTGCGTGAACCTCAATTAAAACCTCATGTGGCTTTAAAACTGGCAGTGGCACATCTGAAATAACTTTCATAATTTCTGGGGGTCCGCCCAGTCCATGGTCAACAACGCGCATTGTAGTATTCATCTCATTCCTTTTTGGTTTCTGCTTCAATAATTTAAGTACCTAAATAAGCCTTGATAATTCTTGAGTCCGTCAATAATTCTTGACCAACTCCTTGTAGTGTTATTCCACCATTTTCTAAAACATAAGCTTGATGGGAAATGCGTAAGGCTTGTTGCACATTTTGTTCAACTAAAACGATACTTTGCCCTATTTGATTTAATTCTTTTAAAACACTAAAAATCTCTTTTACTTTCAACGGAGCAAGGCCCATTGAGGGTTCATCTAACAATAACAATTTCGGTTTTGCCATTAAGGCACGGCCAATTGCTAGCATCTGTTGCTCACCACCGGATAAGTTACCTGCTAGTTCTTTATAGCGATTTTTCAGAATAGGAAATAACTCTAATACAAATTTTAAGTCATCAGCAATTTGGGCATTTCGATCACGGGTATATGACCCCAACTGAAGATTTTCCTCAACGCTCATTGTCAGTAGTATGGCACGACCTTCAGCAACTTGAGAAATGCCCATACGAACGATTTCTGAACTATTTTTTGTTAACAGATTCACCCACTCTTGTGGCTTTTTTTGAAAAAGAATAGTCCCTGATTGCGCTGAAATGATTTTAGAAATTGTTAACAAACAGGTGCTTTTACCAGCTCCATTGGCACCCACTAAAGCTGTAATCTCGCCGGCGTTTACTTGAAAACTGATATCTTTTAAAGCTTGAATGTGGCCATAAGATACACACAATTGATCCACTTTGAGTAAGGCTTTATCTTGGTACTGTTCTGCCATCATTCTTCAACCGCTCCAAGATAGGCTTCAATCACCCCTGGATGATTTTTGATCAATTCAGGGGTTCCTTCTGCAATCACCTGCCCAAAATTAAGAACCGTAATGTGATCACAAAGTTCCATCACAAAACGCATATCATGCTCAATCAAAAATATCGTCACGCCCCGTTGTCGAATAATTTCAATTTCTTTCATT
>CAISYI010000265.1 GCA_903889595.1 uncultured beta proteobacterium | reverse complement strand
TGAAAACTCGCTCAGGATGTGGCATTAGGATTGAAAATCTACCATTAACTGATGTTACGCCTGTGATCCCATCCACAGAACCATTGGGGTTTAATGGGTAAGTCTGTGTTGGCTTACCGTTGTGATCAACATAACGCATTGTCATTAGTTTTTGATCTTTCAGGCTTTGTAATGACCCTTTTTCACTAAAATTGGCATACCCCTCTCCATGGGCAACAACGATTGGTAATTGACTTCCAGCCATGCCTGAGAAAAAGAGACTCTTCGATTCAAGAATTTCAACTTGGACTAAACGTGATTCGTATTGCTCTGAAACGTTACGCGTAAATTTCGGCCAGGCCTCAGATCCTGGAATGATAGGTGACAAATTACTCATCATTTGGCAACCATTGCAAACCCCAAGAGCAAAGGTTTCACTTTGATTAAAAAAGGATTCAAACGAATCTCTTAAACTTGGATTAAACAAAATCGTACTTGCCCAACCCTCACCTGCTCCCAATACATCCCCGTAGCTAAAACCTCCACAAGCGATAAATCCTTGGAATTGGTCCAAACCTAAACGACCTGAGATTAAGTCTGTCATGTGGACATCAACCGAATCAAAGCCAGCTAAGCTGACTGCTCTTGCCATTTCGATATGAGAGTTAACTCCCTGCTCTCTTAAAATAGCAACCTTTGGTTTTAAATTCAAGGACAAGTAAGGTGCTGCTGGATTCTCATTTGGATCAAATGTAAGGATCGGAGAGATACCAGGATCAGTGCGATCATTCACGATATTTTTCTCTGAGGCTGCACACTCAGGATTGTCCCTGAGAGATGCAATGATCGAGCTATTTTGTTCCCAAAGAGTTTGTAATTCAACGCGAGGTTTTTGGAAAATGATTTTTGCATCACGCCAAATTTCAATTGCATCTGATGTATTTATCTTTGCAATAACATGGGAGTTAGCACTTAAGCCAAATTGACGTAATTGTGAAAATACTTGATCACGTTGTTGACGATTAATCTGAATTACCACACCTAATTCTTCGTTAAATAAAGCTTTGATGGTACTCTCATCACGACGGCCAGAAATCTGTGAAGCCCAATTCTTGGCATCACCATAATCTGATTCGTGACCTTTTTCCATTACAAGTAAATCAATATTGATTGATAAACCTACTCTTGAACAAAAGGCCATTTCGCAAAGGGAAGCGAATAAACCCCCATCAGAACGATCATGATAGGCCAAGATTAACTGCTCATTTTTTAAGGCCGTAACAGCTTTGGTAAACCGAATTAATAAATCTGGAGAAGCCAAATCTGGACAATTTGTTTCCTCTTGATTTGTAATTTGAGAAAGAACACTTCCACCCATTCGATTTTCTTGTAGTCCTAAATCGATAAAGATCAATTCAGTATCTGGATTCTTGTGCAATAAAGGCGTTAACGTTTTACGAACGTCTGAAACGGGTGCAAAGGCTGAAATAATGAGTGATACAGGAGAAGTTACGCTCTTTTTTTGATCATCAGCTTGCCATTGTGAACGCATCGACAAAGAGTCTTTACCAACTGGTATTGATATACCTAAGGCTGGACAAAGCTCCATACCAACAGCTTTAACTGCCTCATATAATTTAACATCTTCCCCATCCGTACCGCAGGCGGCCATCCAATTGGCAGAAAGCTTCAAATCAGAAATTTCGGCTATGTCAGAGCTAAATATATTAGTTACAGCCTCACTCACTGCCATTCTTGCTGCCGCTGCGGAGTTGTAAATGGCGATAGGAGATCTTTCCCCCATTGCCATCGCTTCACCTTTATAGCCTTGATAATCCATCATCGTAACGGCACAATCGGCCACAGGAACTTGCCAAGGACCTACCATTTGATCACGATGTGTTAACCCCCCCACCGATCTATCTCCAATGGTGATTAAAAAAGATTTACTTGCAACGGTAGGATGAGAAATGACAGAATTAACCGCATCACCTAAAGAAACCATACTCCAATCCGTAGAGTTTTGCGGGATGATTTGAGACTTTACATCTCGGTGGGTCAAAGGGGGTTTGCCCAATAGGACTTCCATTGGAATATTAATCGGGGTGAACTGACTATCTGATGATTGATATTTAGTATCTTTCAGGAGTAATTGTCGTTCTTGGGTAGTTTTACCTACAACGGCAAATGGACAGCGTTCTCTAGCGCAAATTTCTGAAAAAAGGGCAAGGCTCTCTTCTTTTATTGCTAAGACATAACGCTCTTGAGATTCATTACACCACATTTCAGCAGGACTTAAGCCAGTCTCTTCCATTGGAATCTGACGCATATCAAAAATAGCTCCAAGCCCTGCACCATCTGCCAGTTCAGGGAAAGCATTCGATAAGCCGCCAGCACCCACATCATGGATGGAAATAATCGGATTATTTTCGCCCATGTGAATACAGGAGTTAATTACTTCTTGAGCACGACGCTCAATTTCTGGATTACCTCGTTGCACAGAGTTAAAATCTAAATCACTTGCATTCGTACCTGTAGTCATGGAGCTTGCTGCACCTCCGCCCATGCCGATTTTCATTCCTGGACCACCTAATTGAATAAATAAATCACCACTCTTTATTTCTTTTTTATGGGTATGAATATCATCAATTGAACCAATCCCACCAGCAATCATGATTGGCTTATGGTAGCCCCATCTTTTGCCCTGAATCGTTTGTTCGAATACTCTAAAATAACCACCGAGGATTGGTCTACCAAACTCATTGTTGAATGCTGCACCCCCGATAGGACCACTAATCATGATCTCGAGTGGGTTAGCAATTAAGTCTGGTTTACCAAAAGCTGGTAGCTCCCATGCATTAGTAAAGTTAGGGATTTGTAAATTAGAGACAGAGAAACCTGTTAAACCTGCTTTGGGTCGACCACCAATACCTGTAGCGCCTTCATCTCGAATTTCACCACCAGCACCTGTTGAAGCACCTGGAAAGGGAGAAATAGCCGTTGGATGATTATGCGTCTCTACCTTCATTAAGGTATGAATTAGACGCGTTTTTTCTTCATAAACTTTTGTTACTGGATTTGGGGAATAAACCTGACTTTCAACACCCTCCATAATTGCGGAATTATCAGAATAGGCAACAATTGTCCCAGTCGGATGCAATTGATGAGTATTACGAATCATGCTAAACAAGGATTTTTCCTGTTGAACACCATCAATGGTCCAGCTAGCATTGAAAATTTTATGCCGACAATGCTCACTATTTGCTTGAGCAAACATGATGAGTTCAACATCTGTTGGATTTCTTTTTAAGAGTTTGAAATTATCTTCTAAATAATCAATTTCATCAGCAGATAATGCAAGTCCTAAGTCTATATTTGCTTTAATTAAGGCTTCTTTACCTTCAGTAAATAACGCAACTTCATTAAAGGGCTTATCTGGTAAAACCTGGTACAAGTTCTCTATTTGGGAAAAGTCCTCAAAAACCGATTCTGTCATGCGGTCATGAGTCAAACGATACAAACTTATCAACTGTTCATTCGTTAGTTCTTTATTAGACTCGTAGGTATAGCAAATACCTCTTTCTAAACGAAGTGGATTGAGATGACAAATTTTTGCGATATCAGTCGCTTTGCTTGCCCACGGAGAAATAGTCCCAAGTCTTGGGGTAACAAAAAACGACTTTTGTTTTTTGTTTTTTGCTACAACTTCATCTCTCGGACATTTTAATAAACTCTTAAATTGGTTTAAGGTGTCGTTGGAAGCATCCTCATCAGTCCAAATAAAGAACTGATATTGAGTTTCGATTGATTTAATCGGTAATTGATTTGCTTTAAAAGACTCCAAAAGCTGGATTTTTCTAAAGTTAGATAGAGCAATAGCTCCGGGCAAGTGATGAAATTTAGGCATTTTGTAATTATACGAAATGCGCCAAGTAAAAGTTTAAATTAAGACTGGTTTATCAGAAAGTTCATTAGGAGTAATGATTGTGGCAGGATAAAATTTACGAAGGATTTGATCAATTTCTTCAATGCCCTCTAGGACACCTGCATGAAAATCACCATTTTTTAAGTGAATTTCCATCCTTTTACACACATTATTCCAGAACTCATCTCCTACCTTTTGATGAACACCCCTATCAGCAATAATTTCAAAAGCATGGTCAGCCATCAATAAATAGATTAAAACACCGTTATTATTTTCTGTATCCCATATTTTCTGAAGAGAAAATACTTCGATGGATCTTTCGCGGCTAGATTGTTGATGCCAAATTGCATAGGGAGATAAGGTGGTTTCAATGACTACTCGAATTTGACCTGAATGACCCACTTCACTTTTTGCAATTCTAGCTTCAATCTGTTGAAGTGCTGAAACAGGAAAATGCTTCTTGGTTTGTCTACTGGTAGCAAATAAATGTTTGAATAAGCGTGAAAAATTAACCATTACCAACTCCCCGAAGAACCACCGCCACCAAAACCGCCTCCCATTCCTCCACCAAAACCGCCACCTCCGCCAAAACCACCGCCACCACCATAACCACCGAAACCACCGATACTTCGACCACCCAGGCCGCCAAGTAAGGTTGCAAAAAATCCAATCACAGCTGCAATAATTGCAATTCCTAAAGTACCGGTAATGAACCAAGCTAAAGCACCAGTAATACCAGCTGTTAGACCACCGCCTAGCAAATTACCTAGAAGCTTTTTCAAAATAGTTCCAACAAAAATTGCCACCATAAATGCAATCATCAATACACCTTCAAAACCATCTTTTTGAGAATTTACGGATGATGTATTTGACGGAGGTGGTAAAGCCTCACCATTAATAATTTGAATTGATTTTGCAAGCCCAGAAATGATACCTTCGTAAAACATCCCTTGCTTAAAGTAGGGAGTCATAATTTCACTAATGATCCTTTTTGTTGTCACATCAGTGAGGGCACCTTCCAATCCATACCCAACTTCAAATCGGAACTTTCTATCATCCTTGGCAATAATCAGTAAAAGACCATCATCAACTTTCTTACGCCCAAGTTTCCATTGATCCACTACTCTAATAGAAAATTGCTCGATTACTTCTGGTTGGGTTGTTGGAATAATTAATACAGCAATTTGAGTTCCGCGAGTCTTTTCGTAAGCATTTAATTGATTTTCTAGGCTACTTTTTTGTTCAAGCGTTAAAGTATTAGTTAAGTCCGTTACTAAACTTGTTAGAGGCGGAACTGCAATAAGACCATCCACAGGATCATTCGTTTTACTACTACAAACCAATGTGGAAAAGAATAAAACGAGAAGGAGCGTCCATTTTGAAAAAACAGACGCTACCAAGGTGTTATTCATTGATTACTTAGAAGAATTAAAGTCAACAGTTGGGGCTTTGGATATCGCAGCTTCGTTTTCAACCGTAAAATTTGGTTTAGCTTTGTAACCAAAAATCATTGCAGTCAAATTATTCGGAAATGTCCTGACATTAACGTTATATTCTTGAACAGACTTGATATAACGATTTCTGGCAACAGTAATACGGTTTTCAGTACCTTCTAATTGTGCTGAAAGATCTCTAAAATTCGCATCTGATTTTAATTGTGGATAGTTTTCAGAAACTACCATCAGGCGTGACAAACTACCTTTTAACTCGTTTTGAGCTGATAAGAATTTCTTGAAAGCTTCTGGGTCATTCACGAGTTCAGGACTTGCTTGAATAGTGCCAACCTTAGCTCTTGCTTCTGTCACCTGAGTCAAGACATCCTTTTCCTGTGTAGCATAACCTTTGACAGTATTGACTAAATTTGGGATCAAGTCAGATCTTCTTTGATACTGATTAATTACTTCAGCCCAATCAGCTTTGATTTGTTCATCAGAAGATTGAAAACTATTGTAGCCACAGCCTGATAAAACAGAGGTCATGAATAAAGTTACCAATGCAGTACGAGCAATTTGAATCAATTTCATCCTATTTTCCTTTTTAAAAGTTTTCGTTAATTTAGTAAAACTCTACTCGATTAATCTTTTTTCAAACACTCACTCATAAACTCTGAGAAATCAGCTTTAACTCTACCAGCGCCCATTTTTGAACACTCTCTCATTTTTAAATTCTGAGAAGTCAATTGCTTACCATTTTTATCTAAGTCCTTTGGACCAGGTACCGGCTCACCAATTTCTCTTCTTGCGGCGGCACCTTCAGCTGCTGCTTTACCCTTCGGCTGTGCAGTCACTTTTTTCTCTACTTCGTTTGATTTCGAAGAAGTTGTCCCTTTTGGTAATGGCTTCTCTTCAACTTGAGCTTTCTTTTCTTCTGCTAAACGCTCTTTCTTTTGAGCAGCAGTTTCTTTTGGTGGCTTTTCAGCTT
Source organism: uncultured beta proteobacterium (assembly GCA_903889595.1). Classification (GTDB taxonomy): domain Bacteria; phylum Pseudomonadota; class Gammaproteobacteria; order Burkholderiales; family Burkholderiaceae; genus Polynucleobacter. The sequence goes on along the minus strand of CAISYI010000265.1, from coordinate 89,082 downwards.
TTACATCTGCTGCTGGCACAGTTGCTTTATCAGCAGCTTGTGCTTTCTTTTCTTCGGCTAGACGCTCTTTCTTTTGAGCGGCAGTTTCTTTAGTCGGCTTTTCAGCTTTGGTATCGGCTGCTGGCACAGTTGCTTGATCAGTAGTTTGAGCTTTCTTTTCTTCGGCTAAACGCTCTTTCTTTTGAGCAGCAGTTTCTTTTGGTGGCTTTTCAGCTTTAACGTCGGCTGCTGGCACAACTGCTTTATCAGCAGCTTGAGTTTTCTTTTCTTCGGCTAGACGCTCTTTCTTTTGAGCGGCAGTTTCTTTTGGTGGCTTTTCAGCTTTAACATCGGCTGCCGGCACAGTTGCTTTATCAGCAGCTTGAGCTTTCTTTTCTTCGGCTAGACGCTCTTTCTTTTGTGCAGAAGTCTCTTTAGCTGGTTTTTCAGCTTTTACATCGGCTGCTGGCACAGCTGCTTTATCTGCCGCTTTTGCTTTCTTTTCTTCTGCTAAACGCTCTTTCTTTTGTGCAGCAGTTTCTTTTGGTGGTTTATCATCTTTAGCGGAGGATGTTGCCTCTAATTTAGCCTTTTTCTCTTCAGCCAATCTAGCCTTACGTTCTGCAGCAGTTTCTTTTTTATCAGCTACTGTTGATTCAGAACCTGAACTTGCAGTTGTTGCCTGAGCAAAACTTTGTAAAGGTTGGGTCAATAAAAAGAGTGAGAGTATTAAAGCTGAAAAACTTTTCATCATAAATCTCCATAATTAAGGTAAAAATTATATTTATTTATTCTAATGTACCACTATTTAATTGCAAAACCCTGTCACATTGTTTTGCCAAATTAAGATCATGGGTTACTAAAATAATCGTTGTTTTGAATTTCTCATTTAACTGAAATAATAAATCCGTTACAACACTGCCATTTTTTTCATCAAGACTACCTGTTGGCTCATCAACAAATAATATTTCTGGATCATTAATAAAGGCTCTAGCTAAAGCAACTCTTTGTTGTTCTCCACCAGACAAGGTATTTGGGTAGGCTTTTATTCTATTACCCAGACCAACTTTATCAATCAATAATTTAGCTTTATTTTCAAAATCGCTATTTAATTTCCCACCAATTTCAATTGGTAATAGTACATTTTCTAAAACGTTTAACTCAGGAATAAGTAAAAAGTTTTGAAACAAAAAACCTACTCGATTTTTTCTTAGATTGGCTCTCTCATCCTCATTCAAATCAGAGAGTAATTTCCCAAATAACCTTACTTCACCAGTATAGTCAGAGTCTAAACCCGCTAAAATACTAAGTAAGGTTGTTTTACCCGATCCAGAACTTCCTAAAAAAGCGATTTTCTCTCCTGGCAATATTTCTAAATTGATATCCTTGAGAATTTCAATTTTTCCAGTTCCCTGTTTTACTTCCTTAGCAAGATGTATTGCTGAGATGTATGAGTTATTCATTTTTGATGTGCTATTAATTTAAGGTAAGGTTAGGAATGTTAAGAAAATTTTCATATTCACTTATTGTATTGCTAAGTTTTATTATTTCACCTTCCGAGAATTTTGCCCAAGGAGTTAATCCAGAGAAATCAACGATTTTAGTACTTGGTGACAGCATTTCAGCTGGTTACGGTGTTATCACTGGAAAAGCTTGGATTGATTTAGTTCAAAAACAATTGATTACAAAACAATTACCCTATGTAATGGTTAATGCCAGTATTAGTGGTGATACATCTTCTGGTGGATTATCACGTATTCGATCATTATTAGAAAAACATCATCCACAAATAGTGGTTCTTGAACTAGGGGCAAACGACACACTGAGAGGATTCCAGATTGAGCAGACTGAAGGTAATCTTCAAAAAATCATCGATCTCAATAAGCAATATCAAGCGAAGACATTACTTGTTGGTATGAAAATTCCGAATAATTACGGCCCGAAATATACCCAACAAATAGAACAAATGTATCAAAGGCTAGCTAAAAATAACCAACTGGTTTTTATCCCATTTTTGCTTGAAAAATTTGCCTTAAAAAGGGAGTTTTTCCAAGACGATGGGATTCATCCAACCACTTCAGCACAACCAATGATTGCTAAAACAGTTACTGATAAACTTTTACCAATGTTGAAGTAATTTAAAAATTAGTTTTCAAATATTTAACCGTTGCACGGTCTTTGATATTATCCAAATAAGCAGAAACCTCTGCTTGATTAGTTAAAACACCAATTTGCTGATACTGTTGCAACAAAATATTGGGGTTAGACTTTTCACCCGGACGAACTTGATTTATTTTATAAATTGCAAATCCGCTGCCAGGTATGTTGCTCGAAACAACTACTGGAAAACTACCCTCTTTTGCATTAAAGATTCTCTCAAAAGGCTCACCAGATAAATCGGCGGGACGATTTCTAGAGACCCAGATAGGTTTTGAAAAATCCTTGGAATCAACTTTTTGTGAAGGCTCTTTTTGTAACTTAGCAAAAACATCCATTCCAGCTTTAATCGCTGCTTCTTCAGCTTTCTTTAAACTTACTATTTTTTCGATATCGGCTTTTACCTTTTCAAAAGGTAGCGTTGAAGCTGGGTGACTTTGCTGAACACGAGCAGCTACTAAAACCCCAGGACTTACTTCAATTGCTTCAATATTCTTTCCAGATTTAATGGCATCCTCTTTAAAAAGAGCTTGTAATAGCTTAGGCTGATTCAAAGGATGGGTTTTAGGAAGATTAATTAGACCCCTGCTTGAAACATCAGCCACAGTTTCAATTTTGAGCTTATATGTATCAGCTGTTGGCTTTAAACCATCAGCCTGTTCGTATACCATATTCGCAAATTGGTCTGCTTTTTTTGCAAAAGACGTTTCATCTTCGCCAATTTGTTTGCTCAAGGTAATGAATTCAACATCAATAGTTGGTATTGATTGAAATTGCGCGGAGTTAGCTTGGTAATAATCAGATAGATCATTCGCTTGCATTTGCACACCCTTTAGATAGTCATTGGATGTAAAGAACATCGCCTGAACTTCTCTTTCTGAGCTCATTGCAGAAATAATTTGGTCAGAAATTTTACTAGAAGAAATAACCTGGCCATTACCACTTAAAGCATTTTGCAATGAAATATTCATGATTTCACCGCGTTTGATAGTTTCAAATTGAGAGACCGTCAAGCCGTTATTTTCGAGTAACTGACGATATTTATCTACATCAACGGAACCATCACTTTTTTTAAGAGCAACAATTTCAGGAAACTTTAATAACTCTTTCGCCAACATCTCTGGAGAAACTTGTAAATTCAAATCTTTAATATCAAAAGCCAATAGTTTTTGCTGAATTAATTGATTCAAGATCGCATTTTTAAATGCCGGAGTTTGTGCAAGATTTTGATTAGAACCTAAGCGACTCGATTGGCTTTTCACTGCATTGTCTAATTCAAGCTGAGAAATAGAAAGGTCACCAATTTTTACAATATCGCTATTATTAGACGAGAAGCCCTTATAACTTTCAATCCCAAAAAAAACAAAAGAGGGGAAAATTAAAACTAAGAGAACGGCTTGTAGGATTTTTTGGTGTTGACGAACGGAATCAAACATAGTGATGAGCTTAATTATTTAATGAATTGATGAAACCAGAAAATTTGGTGGGTGCTGACGGGATCGAACCGCCGACATTCTGCGTGTAAGGCAGACGCTCTACCATCTGAGCTAAGCACCCTTGTCTACTGATTGTTAATTTAATTGTAAAAGATTGATGATACATTAACTCGCAATATCACCAAACTTTTAAATAATTTAATCTTGAGATTGGAATAACTAAGAAAAATATTATACCCCAATCTCAATCAATAAATCAATGCTTTATCACGCCAGTTTCATCTTTAATCACTGGCGCATCTTTGGTAATTGCGGCTACCTCTTCCGGTAGTGCCTCAGGCTTTCTTTCTAAAGCCTTTTCAAGAACTTTATCAATCCACCGAACCGGAATAATTTCAATAGAATTTTTAACGTTATCAGGAATTTCAGTTAGATCTTTTACGTTCTCTTCTGGAATCAAGACAACTTTAATACCGCCTCTATGAGCTGCTAAAAGCTTTTCCTTGAGACCACCAATTGGTAAAACTTCACCTCTTAATGTGATTTCCCCTGTCATTGCAACATCTGCACGCACTGGAATACCTGTAAGAATCGATACTAAAGCAGTTGTTATGGCAATACCCGCAGAAGGACCATCCTTAGGCGTCGCGCCTTCAGGGAAGTGAATATGTATGTCTTTTTTCTCGAAGAGTTCCTCTTTGATACCTAACTCTCTAGAACGCGAACGCACCACAGAACGTGCAGCTTCGACAGATTCCTTCATGACATCACCAATAGAGCCCGTTCGAGTAATGACTCCTTTACCAGGCATTAATGCGGCTTCAATGGTTAACAAATCCCCACCAACTTCGGTCCAAGCCAAACCAGTTACTTGACCAAGCTGATTTTCTTTACTAGCAAGTCCATAGTCGTAACGTTTTACAGAGAGGAACTTTTCTAAATTATCTGAAGTAACAATAATTGGAGCAAGTTCGGTCTTCAATAAAAGCATTTTTACAACTTTTCGACAAATCTTACTAATTTCTCTCTCTAAAGATCGAACTCCAGCTTCGCGAGTGTAATAGCGAATAATGTCTAAAATTGCAGACTCTTGAACTTCAATTTCATCTTTCCTTAAACCATTATTTTTGATTTGTTTTTGCAATAGATACTTCATCGCAATGTGTGTCTTTTCATCCTCTGTGTATCCTGAGAGGCGAATCACTTCCATACGATCAAGCAATGGCAGTGGAATATTTAAGGAGTTTGATGTTGCAACAAACATCACGTCAGATAGATCAAAATCAACTTCTACATAATGATCCTGGAAAGTATGATTTTGTTCTGGATCTAATACCTCTAACATGGCACTGGCAGGGTCTCCACGAAAATCTGATCCCATCTTATCAATTTCATCCAATAAGAATAAAGGATTTCTAACACCAGACTTTGCTAAGCTAGATAAAATTTTTCCTGGCATAGAACCAATATATGTTCTACGATGTCCACGAATTTCAGATTCATCGCGAACGCCTCCAAGAGCCATCCGAATAAATTTACGGTTAGTCGCCTTAGCAATGGATTGCCCCAAAGAGGTTTTACCTACACCAGGAGGACCGACTAAACAAAGTATTGGTGCTTTTACTTTATCAACTCGTTGTTGTACTGCTAGATATTCTAGAATTCGTTCTTTTACTTTATCTAAACCATAATGATCGTCATTCAATACGTTTTCCGCATTGACCAGATCATTATTCACTTTACTTTTCTTTCTCCAAGGCAAATTAATTAGCGTATCTAAATAATTACGAACAACGGTTGCCTCGGCTGACATCGGTGACATCAGTTTCAGTTTTTTAAGTTCAGACTCTGCTTTTTTCATGGCCTCTTTAGGCATCTTTGCAGCGATGATATTTTTTTCTAACTCTTCGAGGTCAGCCCCTTCTTCGCCGTCACCTAATTCTTTTTGAATAGCTTTTACTTGTTCATTGAGATAGTACTCTCGCTGACTTTTTTCCATCTGGCGCTTAACTCTACCTCTAATGCGTTTTTCAACTTGCAGAATGTCAATTTCACTCTCGAGTTGACCTAAAAGACTTTCGAGACGCTTAATCACATCACTCATTTCTAACAAGAGCTGCTTTTGATCAAGCTTAATAGGCAGATGGGCACAAATTGTATCTGCAAGACGACTAGCATCATCAATACTACTCAGAGAAGCTAATATTTCTTGAGGAATTTTTTTATTGAGTTTTACGTATTGATCAAATTGAGCAACAATTGCTCTTTTCAGAGCTTCAGTTTCAGATTGATCAACAACTGTCACCGAGTGCGGCGTAGCTTCGCAACTAAAATACCCTAAAGAATCTTCGATTTGATTAATTTGAGCACGTTGAGTACCTTCGACTAAAACCTTAACAGTTCCATCAGGGAGCTTGAGCATTTGTAAAATGTTTGCAATACATCCAACCTCGTAGAGGTCTGCAACGGTTGGCTCATCTTTAGAGGCTGTTTTTTGAGCCACTAGAAGAATGCTTTTACCGCTTTCCATCGCTGCTTCAAGAGCCTTGATAGATTTTGGTCGACCGACAAACAATGGCATAACCATATGTGGGAAAACCACAACATCCCTTAATGGCAATAAGGGCAATTGAATAGGCTGAGTAGGTAATAACAAGTTGCCTGGCATTTAAATCTCCAAAAGTCGGATTTTTGTAAAAATATTGAACTTGCTCTATAAAGTATGGTCAAATTTGGGGATTACAAGTATAGAATACACTTTTTTATCAGTAATTAGAAATATCAAAGCTCAATTTTGATACTTTTTATTTTAAAAATAAATTAAGCAACTGAACTGGCTGATTTGTAAACAATTACAGGATCGCCACCTTCTATGCAAGGAAGATCAATCACCACTTTTTCCACATCTGTTTGAGATGGTAAATCATACATAATATTCAGAAGAGTTGCCTCCACGATGGACCTAAGCCCTCTAGCGCCTGTATTTCTTACCATGGCTTTTTTTGCAATAGCATGAAGAGCTTCATCTCTAAACTCTAGGGCTACGCCTTCGAGATCAAATAAAGCCTGATATTGTTTTACAAGCGCATTTTTCGGTTCGGTTAAGATTTGGATCAATGCAGTTTCATCAAGTTGCGTAAGAGTTGCAGTGACTGGAAGTCGACCGATTAACTCCGGGATTAATCCAAATTTAATTAAATCTTCTGGCTCAACGTTTTTAATTAACTCTCCAAAGTTTTTAACATCTTTACTTTGAACCTCAGCGTTAAAACCGATACCTGTCTTTGTATTACGTTGATTGATGATTTTTTCAAGTCCATCAAAAGCGCCACCACAAATGAACAAAATATTCGTGGTATCAATTTGCAAGAACTCTTGATTAGGATGTTTTCTACCACCTTGGGGAGGGATAGAGGCCATAGTTCCCTCAACTAACTTTAATAAAGCTTGTTGAACACCTTCTCCTGAAACGTCTCTGGTGATGGATGGGTTTTCTGACTTACGTGAAATCTTATCAATTTCATCAATATAAACAATACCCTTTTGTGCTTTTTCTACATCATAGTTACAAGCTTGTAATAGTTTTTGAATGATATTTTCTACATCCTCACCAACATACCCTGCTTCAGTTAGGGTTGTTGCATCAGCCATTACAAAAGGAACATCGAGCATTCTCGCTAGGGATTGAGCAAGTAATGTTTTACCTGAGCCAGTTGGACCAATTAATAAAATATTACTTTTGGCCAATTCAACACCATTAATCATCGCAGATTTTTTTACAGGTGGTGCATCTTTTGAATCTTTACCATCCTTAGACTCATTTTTTTGTGCAGGTGAAGCTGCAATTGGCTTAAGATTGTTAAGTCTTTTGTAATGATTATAAACAGCGACAGCGAGTGTTTTCTTAGCCTGATTTTGACCAATAACATATTGATCAAGATTATTTCGAATCTCCTGTGGAGTCAGCAATGCTTGACTTTGAACCCCATTGTTTGGGTCCGAGTCAGCATTTTTTTTACCACCCTCAGCAATCACTTCGTTACATAAAGCAACACATTCATCACAGATGAAAACAGAAGGTCCAGCGATCATACGAACAACTTCATCGTGGTTTTTGCCACAGAATGAACAAATTAAATTACTGTTTGAATTATCAGATTTGTTACTCATTGAATCGTATCAATTACCTAGAAGAAATAACTTTGTCAATCAAACCATATTCCTTTGCTTGATCAGCAGACATGAAATTATCTCTATCCGTATCTTTAGCAATTGTTTCGATGGTTTGGCCCGTCCTATTTGCAAGAATACCGTTCAGCTGTTCTCTGAGATATAAAATTTCTCGTGCTTGAATTTCGATATCGGAAGCCTGCCCTCTTGCACCACCCAGGGGTTGATGAATCATCACCCTAGAATTTGGTAATGCAAAGCGTTTTTCTTTAGTTCCAGCACAAAGTAAAAATGCTCCCATGCTAGCAGCCATTCCCATACACAAAGTACTAACTTCAGGCTTGATGAAATTCATTGTGTCAAAAATAGCTAAGCCAGCAGAAACTGAACCACCGGGAGAATTAATATAAAGTGAAATGTCTTTTTCTGGGTTTTCACTTTCCAAAAAGAGCATCTGAGCGATTACTAAGTTTGCTGTTTGGTCATTTACCTCACCAACCAAAAAAATTACTCTTTCACGCAATAAGCGAGAGTAAATATCATAAGCGCGCTCACCACGACCTGACGTTTCAATAACCATCGGAACAAGCCCTAAAGCCTGTGGTGATTGGTAAAAATCTTGATAAGTATTCGAAGTCATTTTATTTTCCAAGTGAATATTAATGTAATAGTAGTAACTTTAGCACTATTACTTACTTCAGTTGACTGAGCTCTTCAAAAGTAACTTGCTTGTCATTTACTTTGACTTTATCCATGACATATTTCACAACATTATTTTCCAAAACCAAAGATTCTATGTCAGCTAAACGGCTTGGATCGCTATAGTACCAACGCATTACTTCTTGCGGATCTTCATAGCTTGCAGCTTGCTCTTCAATTTCAGACTTAATTTGCTCTGGACTAGCTTTTAAATCAAACTCTTTAACTAAAGTATTAAGAATCAGACCTAGTTTTACCCGTTGTTGTGCTTGAGGAGTAAACATGCCATCAGGAATTGGAGCATTTTTAGCATTTGGAACGCCACGTTGTTCGAGATCTTTTCTAGCTTGATCAATCAAGCGCTCTTCTTCTTGTGAAACTAAAAACTTAGGCAAATCAAATTGACATGCATTTGACATGACATCCATTGATTGATTTTTCAATAGAGATTGTTTACGACGCGTGATTTCTCGTTGTAAATTTTGGCTAATTTCTTCACGAACTTTAGCAATACCACCTTCAGTAACACCAAGGCTGAGAGCAAAATCATCATCCAAAGCAGGTAAATGTGGCCACTCTACTTTTTTCATTGTTATAGTAAATTCCGCTGTTTTACCAGCCACGTCTTTGCCGTGATAATCGGCAGGAAAGCTTAATGGGAATACTTTTTCTTCTCCGACTTTTAAACCTAAAGAAGCTGTTTCAAACTCAGGCAACATTTGACCTTGACCGAGCACAAATGTGAAGTCATCCGCTTTACCACCAGCAAATTCAACACCATCAATTTTTCCAACAAAATCAACGATAACTTGATCGCCGCTTTGTGCACTTTGATCACTACCACCATCACCATGCTCACCAACTTCTCCACGTGGATGATAGTGAACGCGTTGCTTAAGAAGCATATTAATAGTTTTATCAATTTCTGCTTCAGTCACATCAGTTGTGTAATTTGTGATTTCAGCACTTGTAATATCACCAATTACTACCTGAGGAAACACTTCAAAAAAAGCATCAAATTCGATATCTGTTGCAGTAATCTCGCTCTTTGGTTCTAATCTTGGTTGACCAACTAACTCAATTTTTTCTGTCTTAGCAAATTCAAAAAACTTCTCGGAAGCATAATCAAACGATAACTCGAAATCGACTTGCATGCCGTATTGTTGTTCAATCATTTTAGTAGGCACTTTGCCTGGTCTGAAACCAGCCATTTTCATATTTTTACCGAGCTGCCTTAATTTAGCCTCACGTTTTGGCAATAGATCTGTTTTGGAAAACTGTAAAGTGATTTTGCGCTCTAAGGCGCCAAGATTTTCAATAGTTAGGGACATAGTAAAAATTAATAAAATTAGCTAAAAAAAAGGAACTTAAACAAAACTGTTTAACTTCCTCACTAAACAATACCTTAAGTACTGCCAATTACAGATAAACGTGAAAAGCAATTCAACTAATGTTTCAGTCAGAATTTGGTGCGAGGAGGGGGACTCGAACCCCCACACCATTTACGGCGTCAGGACCTAAACCTGGTGCGTCTACCAATTTCGCCATCCTCGCATCTTATTTCAATTAGGTAATCCAATATTTTAACTCAAACCATCATCAGGACAATTGAATTGTTACGGAAGTACGATTAATAGGCAATTTCGACAACTTTAAACTTGTTGATAATCAGATATTTTAAGAAATTTTTTCAATTAAAACAGTTGCTTGGGTTTCAATAGCTTGATGCTCACCTAAATATCCAAGACCTTCGTTTGTTTTGGCCTTTAGGTTAATCTGTTGTGAATCTACTTCCATGAGATTTGCAATTCGTTCTTTCATTGCATCTAAATAGGGCATTAATTTGGGCTTTTGACAAATAATAGTTGCGTCCAAATTGACTAGTACATAGCCAGACTGTACAACTTTTATATACGTATGCTGTAAAAGTACCCCGCTGTCTGCACCATGATAAGTTGGATCTGTATCAGGAAAATGCTGGCCAATATCGCCAAGCCCTGCTGCTCCTAACAAAGCATCGATGATGGCATGCAGTAAAGCATCTGCATCAGAATGCCCTAGCAAGCCTTTTTCATAGGGAACTGTAACTCCACCCAAAATAAGGGGACGACCTTCAACTAATCGATGGACATCGTATCCCTGCCCTATTTTTAGAAGACTTTTATTCAATAATCGTTCCATATTTTTGAGATCCTTTGGATAGGTAACTTTAAAGTTTTGAAAATCACCTTCGACAAGTAAGACGGAGTGCCCACAATTTTCCATGGCACTAGCTTCGTCTGTTACATCGAAGGACTTCTCAAGTGATTTATAAATAGACTCTCGTAAATCATTGATCTTAAACATTTGAGGAGTTTGTGCTACCCACAATCCTGTTCGATCAATGGTGGAATCAGATAGAGTTAAACCATTGTCAGTCGACGCTTTTTTCAGTGTATCGGCAAGTGGAAGAGCCAAAATACCCCCTGCCTGATTGGATTGACTAACTGAATCAATTAACTGTTTGACAGAATTGGCTTGGATACCTGGTCTTGCAGCGTCATGTACTAAAACCCAGTCATTAGCTAAAACTACATCTGTGTTTTGCATCAATAAATGGTCTAAGGTATTTAAAACAGTTAGCGCTCTTGTTTTACCTCCTGTGACACAAAGCCTTAACTTTGGGTGTTTTGGAAATACTTGTATCAATTCTTGATTATGGAAAATTGATTCTGATAAGCCAACCCATACCGTTTTGATTTCAGGCATGTTTAAAAAAATATTGAGGCTATATAAAACAATCGCTTGCTGATGAAGTTTGTGAAATTGTTTAGGTACTTCTCCACCGATCCTTGCTCCGGTTCCTGCACAAGGTATTAAAACGTGAAAATTTGAATTCATAAATAGTAAAAAATAATTATCATTGCATTCATCTTAAAGCAAGTCCCTTGCTTATAATGTTGCAAATGCCCAAAAATACTAAAGACCTCGTTTCTCTGACACCAATTTCTGCCCTTGTTGATAACTTTCCTGAGCCAAAAATAGGCAATAAATTTACATGGACTGATATTGTTGGATCTGCTGATGCAGGAGTGATTGCTCAACAAGCAAAATATCATCAAGATTCATTTTCAGTCATGATGATTATTTGCAGTGATTCGGCTTCTGCTCAACGACTTGCTCTAGAAATACCCCAGTTCGATGCTTCGCTTCGAGTCAGTGTTTTACCTGACTGGGAAATTTTGCCCTATGATCAATTTTCACCACACCATGATTTGATTTCTGAGCGATTAAAAACGCTGCATGAACTAAGTTTGGGGCAGTTAAACATCGTAATTGTGCCCCTTTCAGCAGCCATTCAGAAAATTTCACCCCCTCAGTTTTTAGCTGCGAATACTTTCTTCTTCAAGCAAGGCGAAGTCATTAATGAACAATCTCTTCATCACCAATTGCAACAAGGGGGATACGATCCTGTCTCAGCAGTTGTTCGTCCGGGAGAATATAGTATTCGTGGTGGGTTAATTGACCTTTTTCCGATGGGTGAACCGCTTCCATTTCGAATTGATTTATTTGGTGATGAAATTGACCAAATTAAAGTTTTCGACCCAGATACGCAGCGAAGTCTCTATCCGGTTAAGGAAATTAAACTATTGCCAGGTCATGAGTTTCCTTTTACAGAAAATGCCAGAAAAGATTTTAGAGGAAAATGGCGCGAGGTTTTCGAGGGAAACCCCGCTAAATGTCCTCTTTACAAGGATGTTGGCTTAGGTATTCCAGGGGCTGGTATTGAAGCTTATCTTCCCTTATTCTTTGATGGACTTTCAACCATTTTTGATTACTTACCCGTCTCCAAACAACCAGCATGGATTTGGACTCACGGGAACTTGCAAGAGTCAATTAATGAGTTTTGGAAAAGCGTAAAAGAGCGCTATCAGTTTCTTTCCCATGATACCGAGCATCCGCTTCTTCCCCCTGAGGAGCTATATCTCAAAGAAGATGCATTTTTTAGTCTTTTAAAACCTTTTGCAAAAGTTTCTCTAGATCAAAAAAACCAATTATTACCTGATTCAATCTTTTTAGCACCTCCCAACGTTTCTGTTGTCCGTAAAGAGAAAGATCCAGTTACTTTACTAAGAAACTTCTTAGAAACTACAAAAGAAAAAGTATTAATCTGTGCCGATAGTCCAGGTAGAAGAGAATCAATTAAACAGTTGTTAGAGGATGCTGAATTTTTAGGAAATCATTCAAAAATCCATTTTTCTTACCCACAGTCTATTCAAGAGTTTTTAAATGGGGATGAGCAACTAGGAATGGTTGTTGCTGCTTTAAATGACGGATTTTATTCAAAACTTGGCAATATTTACTTTTTAACTGAATCGGAAATTTTCTCCAGTTCCGCAGATCAAAGAAAAGCCAGAAAATTAGGTAAAAAAGACCAAGTAACTAATATTGAAGGCATGGTCAGAGATTTAGCTGAGCTTCAAGTTGGAGACCCAGTAGTGCATTCTGAGCATGGTATTGGTCGCTACAAGGGGCTGATCATGCTTGAGTTGGATGGTATAGAGGATGAGTTTTTATTTTTAGAGTATGCCAATAGTGCAACTTTATATGTACCAGTTCAACAACTGCATTTAATCTCAAGGTACGCAGGATCAGATCCTGAAAGCGCCCCGCTACACAACTTAGGCTCCGGTCAATGGGAGAGAGCAAAACGCAAAGCAGCTGAGCAAATACGCGATACAGCGGCGGAGTTATTGAATATTTATGCTAAACGTGCGCTTCGAAAAGGACATGCATTCGAATATTCTAGTCATGACTATGAAGCATTTGCTGAAAGTTTTGGCTTCGATGAAACTCCAGATCAAATGTCTGCTATCACTGCTGTAATTGAGGACATGACTAGCGGTAAACCAATGGATCGACTGATTTGTGGTGATGTCGGTTTTGGTAAAACAGAAGTGGCACTAAGGGCTAGTTTCGTTGCTGTAATGGGTGGTAAACAAGTTGCAGTGTTAGCACCTACGACCCTTTTATCAGAACAACATGCAACCACCTGGAAAGATCGATTTGCCGATTGGCCAGTAAAAATCGTTGAAGTTTCAAGATTTAAATCAGGAAAAGAAATCACGAGTGCATTAAAAGCACTTGAAAGTGGTGACGCCGATATTATTATTGGTACGCATAAACTTCTTTCTCCTGACATTAAGTTTAACCGTTTAGGCCTTGTCATTATTGATGAGGAGCATCGTTTCGGGGTTAGACAAAAAGATGCTTTTAAAGAGCTCCGTGCAGAAGTTGATGTATTAACATTAACTGCAACACCCATACCAAGAACTCTTGGTATGGCTTTAGAAGGTTTAAGAGAACTCTCAGTCATTGCTACCGCTCCACAAAAACGATTAGCGATCAAAACATTTGTCCGTCGTGAAAGTGACGGCGTTATTCGTGAAGCCATTCTCAGAGAAATTAAACGTGGAGGCCAAGTTTATTTTTTACATAACGAAGTCGAAACTATTCAAAATCGTCGCTTTGCACTAGAGGAGTTAGTTCCTGAGGCGCGTATTGCGGTAGCACATGGGCAAATGCATGAACGCGATTTAGAGCAAGTGATGCATGATTTTGTAGCTAAACGTTGTAATGTCCTACTTTGTACCACCATTATTGAAACAGGAATTGATGTACCCACAGCAAATACCATCATCATGCACCGCGCAGATCGATTTGGTTTAGCTCAATTACATCAATTGCGAGGTCGAGTTGGAAGATCCCACCATCAAGCTTACGCGTACTTATTAGTTGCGAACCCTGAGTCTTTATCTAAGCAAGCGAAATTGAGACTGGATGCTATTCAATCGATGGAAGAATTAGGCTCTGGGTTTTACCTTGCAATGCATGATTTAGAGATTCGTGGTGCTGGAGAAGTCTTAGGAGATAAACAGTCAGGTGACATTCATGAGATTGGCTTCCAACTTTATACAGAAATGTTAAATAAGGCAGTTTCTGAACTCAAAAAGGGAAAGGAACCTGATTTATTAAGTCCGATGCATGCCATTACAGATATCAATTTAGGTTGTCCAGCTTTATTGCCAAATAACTATTGTCCTGATGTACATGAGCGACTATCCCTTTACAAAAGACTATCGAGTGCCCAAGATGTTGAGCAAGTAGAAGATTTAAAAATGGAAATTATTGATCGCTTTGGTGACTTACCAAACCAGTCTATCACCCTACTAGAAAATCACCGCTTACGAATTCAAATGGAAACTTTGGGAATTAGTAAAATTGAAGCTAACGTAGAAATGCTCAAAATTCAATTTATTCCTAATCCGCCAATTGATTCACTCAAGATTATTAAATTAATTCAAAATGATAAAAAGGTGCAATTATTCGGTAAAGACCGTTTAAAGGTTCTACCCTCAAATCCCCAAGGTTTTATCGAACTTAATCAACGTATTGAAGCAATCAAGCGATTTATAGCCTACTTAAAAAGTTAAAAATATGAGAATTATCATCCTTCATCAAGTACAAATTCCTAGAGTTTTATTGCAGGAAATATCGGATAAATACCCCATCTTAGAGATCAAGGAATATTCACTTAAGGCATTAGAAATCCAATTATCTAAAAATCTTAGCTTACAGGATAAGGAGCACTTTCGAAATCACGTTGCCCTGCACGCCTGCGATGTTATTTTTCCAAAGCCTCATTTTGATTTTCAACAAGTCAAAATGATTGCATTTGATATGGATTCCACTCTAATAAATATTGAATGTATAGACGAAATTGCCCGAGCAATTGGCAAGATGGATCAAGTTTCAGCCATTACAGAAGCCGCAATGCGCGGGGAAATTAAAGAGTTCTCTAAAAGCTTGATAGATCGGGTAGCTTTATTAGCTGGTACTCCTGAAAGTGTTTTAGAAGATGTTTATCAAAATCGTTTACGTTTAAATCCTGGCGCCTCCGAATTGCTAGCAAGTGTTAAGAAGTTAGGGTGGCATACAGTTTTAGTATCTGGTGGATTTACTTATTTTGCTAATCGATTAAAAAATCATTTAAATATGGATTTTGCTCAATCAAATACCTTAGAAATTGAAATGGGTTACTTAACTGGTAAAGTCATTGGCCATATTGTCGATGGCCAAGCAAAGGCGCAAATTGTTTCCAATCAGGCTTTAGAGCATGGAATTCGTCCTGATCAGGTGATTGTGATGGGAGACGGCTCCAACGATTTACCTATGATGGCTTACGCTGGCTTGTCGATTGGCTATAAAGCGAAGCCAATTGTTAAAGAAAAAGCCGACGGAGCTTTCGATCACGTCGGCCTTGATGCTATTTTAGATTTACTGAATTAGTATCTTTATGAGTTTTATAAGCGCTCGAAGATGACTGCAATTCCTTGACCACCACCAATACACATAGTAGCTAAAGCATAACGTCCATTTGAACGGTGAAGTTCATAAATTGCTTTAGTAGCAATGACAGCGCCTGATGCGCCAATCGGGTGACCAATTGCAACGGCACCGCCATTGACGTTAGTCTTCGACAGATCTAATCCTAAGCCTTTTGCAACAGCCAATGACTGAACCGCAAAGGCTTCATTGGATTCAACTACATCTATTTGATCAATGGTTAGTCCAGCACGACTTAAAGCAAGCTTGGTAGCTGGAATGGGACCTTCACCCATGACATCATTAGGAACACCAGCAACAGCATAAGAAACAATTCTAGCTAATGGCTTTTGTCCAGCTTTTGCAGCAGCATCAGCAGAAGCCAACACAAAAAATGAGGCTCCATCGTTTATTGATGAAGCATTACCAGCTGTAACAGTACCGTTTTCCTTTAAGAAAACAGGTCTTAATTTTGATAATGATTCAAATGTTGTTTCAGCTTTAACGCCTTCATCACTTTCAAAGACGATATCCCCTTTACGGGTTTTAATAGTAATCGGTACGATTTGTGATTTAAAACGACCTTCCGCCTGAGCCGCGGCAGCTTTACGATGGGACTCCGCAGCAAAAGCATCTTGCTCTTCGCGCGTAATACCCCATTTTTTTGCTAAGTTTTCTGCTGTAATACCCATATGACCAACTCCAAACGGATCTGTTAAAGCAGAAACCATTAAATCAATCATTTTTGTATCACCCATACGAGCACCAGATCTCATTGCTGGAGAGCCATATAGACCACGAGACATCACTTCAACACCGCCACCAATCGCATAGTCACAATCACCTAACATGATTTGCTGCGCTGAAGTCACAATTCCTTGTAAGCCAGAGCTACACAAACGATTCACGGCCATCGCTACCGACTGCATAGATAAACCCGCCTGAATTGACGCAACGCGGGCTACATAAGGATAGCGGTTATCTGTCGGAATGCAATTTCCTACGGTTACATAATTGATGAGTAAAGGGTCGACATTAGACCGAATTACGGCTTCTTTCATTACCATACCACCCAGTTCGGATGGCTCAATAGTACTTAAAGACCCATTAAAAGAACCTACTGCAGATCTCACTGCACTTAACACTACAACATCTTGGCTCATAAATCCCCCTAGTTAGAAATATTAATTATTTAAATACAAACTCAATCGTTACTTAATTGCAAAACTCTACTCTTAAGAAATATTCGCTATTAAATCATGCCCTCTTACTTCCGAAATATTAACTTTTGCAAATTCACCCATACGATACTTCTTGGAAATTTTTTGCGCCGGAGCTACAAAAATGACTCCATCAATCTCTGGTGCATCTGCATAAGATCTCGCAATACCACCCTGAGCATTTTGACTATCAACTAGCACACGTGTTTTTTGACCAATACGCTGCTGTAATTTATCAACCGAAACCCTTTCAGCAACTGCCATAAACCTTTGCTGACGGTCTTCACGGACTGTTTGTTCAAGAGCACCATCCAGCTTATTGGCAGTTGCTCCTTCTACAGGTGAATAGGCGAAGCAACCGACTCGGTCTAATTTAGCAGTCTGAATAAAATCTAATAAATAATCAAACTCTTCTTCTGTTTCGCCCGGAAAACCAGCAATAAACGTACTCCGAATCACAATATCTGGACAATCAGAGCGCCATTTTTCAATCCGTTGCAAAGCTTTTTCACCGCCAGCAGGACGCCTCATCCGCTTTAGGGTATCAGGGTGAGCATGTTGAAGCGGAATATCTAAATAAGGTAATAAGCCATTACCATGGTCAAAAAAATCACTCATCAGAGGAATGACTTCATCTACGGATGGGTAAGGATAAACATAATGCAACCGAACCCATGCATCATATTGCCTCGCTAAAATCTTCAATTCACTAGCTAGCTCAAATAAGCGCGTTTTGATTGGACGCCCATTCCAAAATCCTGTTCGATACTGAATGTCGACTCCATAAGCACTCGTATCTTGTGATACCACCAACAATTCTTTCACACCAGATTGAAATAATTGCTCAGCTTCTTTGAGAACATCAGCAATAGGCCTAGATACTAAATCACCACGCATTTGCGGAATAATACAAAAAGTACAAGAATGATTACATCCCTCAGAGATTTTTAAGTAGGCGTAATGTTTAGGTGTTAACTTAATCCCAATTGGAGGCACTAAATCTATAAATGGGTCATGTGGCTTTGGTAAGTTTAAATGAACGGCATCTAAAACTTCGTTCGTGGCGTGAGGGCCAGTGACTGCAAGTACTTTAGGATGGTGTTTAAGGACCATATTCTCACCATTTTTCTCACTTTTTGCCCCTAGACAACCAGTCACAATAACGCGCCCATTTTCAGAGAGAGCCTCACCAATTGCATCTAAACTTTCTTGCACAGCAGAGTCAATGAATCCACAAGTATTAACAATAACTAACTCTGCGTCTTCATAGTTCTTTGCAATTTCATAGCCCTCTACACTGAGACGCGTCAAAATGGACTCTGAATCTACCAAAGCTTTGGGACAACCAAGAGAAACAAAACCGACTTTAGACAAGGTATTCCTTTTTGAAAATATTACGATGCTCTATTTTAGTTTTATTTTTTAAATGGAAAGGAATTTATTGCTCCAGATGACTGAGACTGTATCTGTTCGAGTATTTTAGAGCCTGTTTCAAACAAAAAACTCATTGGGTGTTTAAATTCAACTGTGTTTTGCTTATTAACAAAACTAACCCAAGTCTCTGGGCTTACTAAACCACCAATTTTTTGACAATGCATAACATATTGATTTTGCAGTTCAATAAATTGATTGAGATTTTGTTCTAAAAATGGCGACATCATCCCTTGTAAAGAATTCCCGTAAAACCGGATCATTTTTAATAAACTTTGTTTTGAGAGAATGGGTTGGCCACCAGCTTCTTCTTCTAAGATAATTTGCATCAAGATACTTCTAGTAAGGTCTTCACCGGTTTTAGCATCCACGACATGAAAAGAAATGTTCGACATGACTAAACCTTTAATGTCAAAAAGGGTCACATAAGTACTGTGAAGCGTATCGTAAAGTCGACGATTAGGATACTTTTTAATGATTCTTGATTTTACTTGAGCTGAACTTGATGGTGTATCAGCGAAATTAGAAGATTTATCTTCAGATTCTATATTGGGTGGCGAAACTGATTTGACCGTTTTTTTGGCTTTAGGTGATGCCAAATTAGGGTGTGCTTTTACTGCAGGTATGTTGACTGAAGTTTTTACTGAAATCGAATTAGTTTTTTTAGTGGTAGCCATAATAAATAAGTGAGGAACGTGCAAAAGGCATATTCCTTACTATCATAGTAGAAATTACTAAAAATGTATTCTATTCATTGGTTAAGTGTGGACACTGTTAGGTCAAAAACTGCGACTGAACAATCAGTGCCCTATGGGAATTAACCCATATGTAAACCACCATTTAATGAGAAGTCTGCACCCGTTGAAAAACCAGACTCATCGGAGGCTAACCAAGCTACGATGGATGCGATTTCAAAAGGCGTACCCAAACGTTTTACTGGAATCGTTTCAATAATTTTATTTAGAACATCCTCACGAATCGCCTTTACCATTTCAGTACCGATATAACCAGGTGAAACAGTATTAATTGTGACTCCTTTAGTTGCTACTTCTTGAGCAAGAGCCATAGTAAAACCTCTTAATCCAGCCTTTGCAGTTGAATAGTTAGTTTGTCCAAATTGACCTTTTTGACCATTCACAGAGGAAATATTAATGACTCTTCCCCACCCTTTTTCAACCATTCCATCAATCACTTGTTTAGTAACATTAAACAAGGAATTTAAATTGGTATCGATCACAGCACGCCAATCTTCGGGAGTCATTTTTCTAAATACAGTGTCTCTAGTAATACCTGCGTTGTTCACTAAAACATCTACAAGTCCAATTTCTGCTTTTACCTTATTAAAAGCCTGAACCGTACTATTCCAATCACCAACATTGCCTTCTGAAGCATGAAAATCAAAGCCTAAAGCCTTTTGTTCCGCTAGCCAGCGATCCTTTCTAGGTGAGTTTGGACCACAACCGGCAATCACAATAAAACCATCTTGATGAAGTCTTTGACAAATCGAAGTCCCGATTCCCCCCATCCCACCAGTTACATATGCAATTTTTTTAGACATTTTGTTCACCTTTTATTAAATTTAAATCTTGCTTGCTTTTTCTTTTACAAATGATCCGGGTGCTGGCTCTATAACTTTAAAGTCAGAGTTACCCAATTTAGTCGCTGCTTTAATTTGTTTACCACTTTGAGAAGTTAGCCAATCTCTAAAATCACCCCACCAACTTCCCTCAATTGACTTTGCACCTTTAAACCAAGTATCAGGATTTTTTGTTTTAATCTGATTAACCCAATAATTACGTTTATTTTTCTTTAGCGGATTAATCACTCCAGCGATATGGCCTGAGGCTCCAAGCACAAATCTATTTTTACCTTTAAGAATATGAGTGCTGGTAAAAGCAGACTTCCAAGGAACAATATGGTCTTCTTTAGAAGCATAAATATAGGTTGGACAATTGATTTTAGATAAATCAATTGGTTGATTGCAGATCAGAAGTTTTCCTGGATCCTTTAACTCATTGTTGAGATACATGTGTCTTAAATACCATGAAAACATCGGCCCTGGTAAGTTTGTTGAATCACTATTCCAATAAAGTAAATCAAAGGTTGGTGGTGTTTTACCTAATAAATAATTACTAACTACATAATTCCAAACTAATTCATTGGGACGTAAAAAGGAGAAAGTATTTGCTAGTTCAACTCCACTAAGAAGCCCGTAATTACCCGTCTTACCACCAATAGTTTTCTCTCGCATATCAACCATTGTTTCGTCGATAAATACATCTAAAACACCGGTATCTGTAAAGTCCAAGAATGAAGTTAATAAAATCAAGCTAGAGGCTGGATGTAACCCCTGGTGGGCTAGAACAGCTAGTGCACTTGCCAAAATCGTGCCACCTACACAAAAGCCTAAAACGTTTATTTGGGGAACCTTCGAAATCTCGATACAGACTTGAATTGCCTTGATTACACCAGAAGCCACGTAATCATCCCAGGTTACTTGACTCATCGCTTCATCTGCATTTTTCCAGGAAATCATAAATACCGTGAAACCTTCTTCTACCAAAAATCGCACCATAGAAGATTCTGGCTTTAAATCGAGTATATAAAATTTATTGATACAGGGAGGCACCATCAAAATTGGTTTTTCAAAAACCGATGGAGTTAATGGTTTGTATTGAATTAACTGGAACAGTTCATTTTGAAATACAACACTACCTTCCGTATTCGCTAAATTGACTCCAACCTCAAAAGTATCACTGGTTGTTTGAGAAATTTTACCTTCACGCATGTCTGCTAATAAATGCATCAGACCATTGGTCAGCGATTGACCACGAGTACTGATTAACTCATTGATTGCTTCGGGGTTGGTTGCTAAAAAATTACTTGGCGCCATGGTTGAGATTAATTGCTCAGTCGCAAAGATAATCTTATTTTTTACTTTGGGCTCAGCCTCTACAGCATTTGCTAGAGACTTTAAATGTTGGCCATTCACCAAATACGTTTGATAAACAATTTCTGACCAACCCTCGTTCCAAATATTGGATTTAAAACGGTTATCTACTTCCAAATCTGGCTTTTTTCCACTCCAAATCAACAACATATCTGCTAAATATTTTTTTTCAATTGCTTCTAATTGATCTGGAGGGATCAATGTCATGTCAGATGGTGATAAACGAGGTATCGACCAATTTGGTGGCATAACAAACCCTTGATTTGACAAATTTTTCTCCATTAATTAAACCTTAAGATTAACAATTTAATCTTTAAATGTCAAAATAGTCATGGGGTTATACCCTTACTAACAATATAAGATTAATAAAAACCTATTCTAGCCAGATACAACTTGCAAAGCGTCCGGTAATTTTTTCTCTTCGATATGAGTAAAAATACTGAGAATGGTTATAAGAACATAACTTTTCGGTATGTACTTGAAGAACACCCAATTGTTTCAATTTTTCTAAAGCTAAGCTAAAAAGATCGGCATAGTATTTGTAGGGTTGATGACCCGGTGTAAAGAGGGTATTTACTAAATCAATGGCAATGAGGGATTCATGACTAAAGGCATCTCTTACCTCTTTTCCTACTTCATAGTTGGGCTGACTAATTGCCGGTCCTATATAAACGTGAAGCCCCTCGATAAACTTATTAGCAGAGTCTGGTTTAATCCAGTTAACCATCGATTGAATCGTCTTATCTATCACCCCGTTTGCTAGTCCCCTCCATCCTGCATGACAAGCAGCAATTGCATCTCCTTTTGCATCACACATTAATATCGGCAAACAATCCGCTGTCAAAATGGCTAAAAAGTGCGAATTTAAATTCGTAATTACCCCATCAACAGTAGGAATGGGTATCGATGAACCTGCTGGGGTAGTGAATGAAAATATATCTGTGCCGTGTACTTGATTTAAGAAAAAAGGCTCTTTACCAATTTGATTGCTAAGCAATCTTCGGTTTTGGTTTACGGCATTGATCTCATCGTTTACGTGTAATGCTAAGTTCCAATTATCGTAAGGATTGAGACTTTGACCTCCCTGCCTTGTTGTTACTAAAGCTTTAACATGCTTTGGTATGTCCCACTCTGGGACATGAACAACAGTTTGCTCAGGACCCGTTTTTAAATTCAGACCAAAAGGTGATGCCATACCTGCTCCTGAATACCAAGATTACCCATTAGTTTTAAAAATGATTGAGGAGGTGGACATGACCATTTTAATTCTTGCTCACTTTCAGGATGTGTGAATCCAAGTTGGGTTGCATGTAACATTTGCCCAGAAATTAAATTTTCTGAACTTGTACCCAAAGAATCCATTAAAACTTTTTGTAGTTGTAAAGGTGCCCTTAATTGATAAATAGGATCATTTAACAAAGGGAAGCCAAGATGCTGCAAATGAACCCGAATTTGATGTGTTCTACCCGTTTGTAATTTACACTCAATCAAACTAATATCTTTATTTTCATAAGACACGGATTGTAGAACTTTAAATGATGTAATTGCTTCTTTTGATCCATGTGCCTCTGTTACAGCCATTTTCAGCCTATCTCTAGGATCGCGCCCCATCGATGCATTGATGATTTTACTCAATGGCGGCTTTCCCCATACGAGCGCTAAGTATCTCCTTGAAACCGTTCTCGATTGGAGTTGTCTAACTAAGTGAGTTTGAGTAATGATATTTTTTGCAATAACCAATAATCCGGAGGTATCTTTATCTAAACGATGCACAATTCCTGCTCTTGGGACTTGATTACATTCTGGAAAGTGATGCAATAAAGCATTTAGTAAAGTACCGCTCCAATTACCAGCAGCAGGATGCACAACCATGCCAGCTGATTTGTTAATTAAGGCAATTGAAGAGTCAGAATAAATAATCTCTAAAGGAATATTTTCTGGCTCAAAAGCTTTATTCTGGGGGTCCTCCGGAATCGTCACCCAAAGAGTCTGTTCACCAGTAATTTGGTCTTTTATCTGAGCAAATTTACCGTCATCATACCTAACGAGCTTTGCTTCAATCCAGTTTTGTAACTTACTTCTCGAATACTGAGGCATACAGGTAGCAAGTGACTTATCAAGTCGATCACCACGACATTGAGAAGGAATTTTGACCATTATTTCATTGCTTAACGGGATTTCTTCCGTTATCTCAACTTCATCGATATAATCTTCAGTAGACATAAATATTGTCGTATTTCATAACCCAGTTTATTAAAAAAGAGAACTAATTTGTCTTCTATATCTTTCAGTTTAAATCGCCTTGTAAGATTTTCTTTGTTTTTTATCTTTACCCTTGGGATTTCTCAATTTTTATCTTCCTGTGCTGACACTAATGCTGACATTACTTCAGGCTGGTCACAACAAAAATTAATGGATGAAGCTAAACAGGCTTTGGCTGATAAAGATTATGTAAATTGTGTAAAGTATCACGAAAAACTAGAATCTAGGTATCCTTTTGGCCCATCAGCTGAACAGGCTCAGTTGAACACTGCTTACTGCAATTGGAAAAAGAATGATATCGAATTAGCTTTAGTCTCAATTAACCGTTTTATTCAATTACATCCTGGACATGCTGATATTGATTATGCCTACTACTTAAAAGGTTTAATTACATTTAACGACAATTTAGGCTTTTTTGCATCATTCTCTGGTCAAGACTTAAGTGAGCGAGATCCTAAAGCCTCAAAAGATGCTTATGAGGCTTTTAAAACACTAAGTACGCGTTACCCAAATAGCAAATACACCCCAGATGCGATTGATAGGATGCGCTATATCGTTAATTCCCTAGCTGAAAGTGACGTCAATGCCTCTCGTTTTTACTTTCGTAAAGGCGCGTACATTGCCTCAATTAATCGTGCTCAAAATGCAATCAAGGAATATGACAGAGCTCCTGCGATAGAAGAAGCTTTATATTTAATGGTGAAGTCTTATGACGCCCTCGGTATGAAAGATCTTAGTGAAGACACAATGCGTGTTTTCACAAATAATTTCCCAACGAGTGATATTTTTACAACTGGTAAACGTGTTTCTGTGACCGCTAGAGAAGGTTCTTGGTGGCAAATTTGGAACACCCAACGACCCTAAACAAGTTATGGTGCTTTAAGCCTTCATTAATTAAAGCACCTTCAGCTGCACTCTTTGTGTAACAGCACACATGAGTTCATAACCAACAGTGTCACTAAACATTGCAACATCATCGATTGGAACGTGTTCGCCCCAAAGTTCAACTTTGCTTCCAATTGTTGCTTGAGGAATAGCGGTTAAATCTATTGTGATCATATCCATCGATACTCTTCCGATTAGACCAACTTTTACTCCTAACTGACTGTCTGAAGGACTCGGCAAAAATACCCATACAGGAGTGCCATCTTTGGCATGCCTAGGATATCCATCAGCATATCCACAGGCTACTATTCCAACTCTGGTATTTTGTTTAGCTACGAATCTTGATCCATAGCCAACAGTATCCCCTTTACTAATTTCCTGTATAGCAATAATCTCAGAGCTTAGTATCATGGCAGGCTTTAGGCCTATATGTGCGATATCCTGATATTTCCCAGTCGGAGAAGCACCGTACAACATGATTCCGGGCCTCACCCAGTCTGCATGAACATGTGGAAATTTTAAAATTGCAGAGGAATTGGCTGCTGAGCGAAATCCATCCATCCACTGAGTCGTATGCTCAAAAATTTCCCACTGATCTGCAACAGTTGGAAAAACGCTCTCTTCATCAGCATTCGCAAAATGAGTAAGGTGATGAACTTTAAACCCGAGATGAATTAAGTGGTTATAGGCTAAGCCATATTCTCCTGATTTAAAACCAAGTCGATTCATCCCAGAATTAAGTTTTAACCAAATTTCAACTCGGGACTTAAAGTCTTCAGCCTCAAAGGGGGTCAATTTAGAGAGATACTGCTCTATCCACTCTAGTTGTAAAAAATGATGGACAACAATACTGCATTCATTTTGGATAATTTGTGGGATTTCTTTTTCAGAAAAAATACCTTCTAGTAGCAAAATCCTCTTCGTCCACCCCATTTTACGCAACTCGTGAACGTCGTGAAGATCTAACAGGGCCAAGCCATCTGCTTGAGAAAACCCTTCAAATGCAGATTTGATAGAATGTCCGTAGACATTTGCCTTGATAACAGCCCATACAAATCGTTGATTTGTAATGTTCTTCACTTTATTCAAGTTATCTTTCAAATTCTGTGTAACAATCGTTGCTTGTATTGGTCGATTCATCAACTTCCGTTTATCATTGAAAATTAGTTTATAAAAAATATTGTACGAATGAAACCTGGATTTTACGCAATTATGTTGGCTCAGTTTTTTTCTTCACTGGCTGACAACGCTCTCCTCATCGCTGCCATCGCGCTTCTATTGCAATTAGACTCGCCAGCATGGATGACGCCATTATTAAAGTTATTCTTCGTTCTCTCTTACGTTCTTCTTGCTGCCTTTGTTGGTGCCTTTGCAGACTCTAGACCCAAAGGTCAAGTGATGCTGCTTACAAACGCCATTAAATTAATTGGCTGTTTAGTCATGCTTTTTGGGTTTCATCCTTTGGCTGCCTATGCCATTGTTGGTTTTGGTGCTGCAGCATACTCACCGGCTAAATATGGAATATTAACAGAGTTGTTGCCCCCTGAAAAGTTGGTAGCAGCCAATGGATGGATTGAAGGGCTAACTGTTGGATCCATTATTTTAGGCACAGTTCTTGGTGGCATCCTAATTAATCCCTCTGTCGCTGCAACACTTTTAGCAATTGACATACCAGTATTCGATTCACATATTGATACAGCACCTGAGGCTGCTATTTCTATCATTATGGTGCTTTATTTCATTGCAGCCTTAATCAATTTAAAAATCCCTGATACCGGCGTGGTTTATGAAAATCTTAATAAAAATCCGATCAAACTAATTCAGCATTTTTCATATTGTTTTAAAGTTTTATGGAAAGACAGACTCGGACAAATTTCACTTGCTGTAACCACCTTATTTTGGGGAATTGGTGCCACACTTCAGTTCATCATCTTGAAATGGGCTGAAAGTGCATTGGACATGGATTTATCTAGGAGTGCCATATTGCAAGCAGTGGTTGCTCTTGGAGTCGCTGGAGGAGCAATCTGGGCGGCTGTAAGAGTTCCCTTAAAGAACTCCTTAGTTGTTTTGAAGTACGGTGTGATTATGGGATTTTTTGTAATTACACTCGCAGCCTTTCAGAAGCATCAGTTTGGTGATTATGTTATTCATTTTGCATTTATTAACGTTCCAGCCCACTTGCTCTTTATTTATGTTTTCTTGTTTACCATTGGATGGATGTCGGGTTACTTTGTAGTGCCAATGAATGCACTTTTACAACATCGAGGTCATGTTCTTTTATCTGCAGGCCATTCGATTGCGGTTCAAAATTTAAATGAGAACTTATCTGTATTAGTTATGCTTGGAATTTATTCGTTACTTATTTCTTTGAACGTTCCTGTTCAAGTAGTGATTTTATGTTTCGGTTGCTTCGTCATTATTTCAATGGCCTTGGTAATTCATTGGCATAAAAGCAACCAAAAAGAATATGATTCATTACATTTAATTGGTGAAGAAAAACATTAGTAAATTGTTGGCACAGCATTACTTTACTTAACTTTAAATACGCGTGAAATCAGAAAAGCCTTAATGAATTTCTAGGTATACTGAACGTGCCATTACCAAATCATTCCAAACTTCTTTTTTCTTGATGGGGTTTTTTCTTAAAACCTCAATATCATGTGTGATGATGACCGGAATATCATTTCCTTCATGGTTTTGAGTCTCAAAGATGATTTCACGAAGATCTTGTGCTGTGGACGGTTCATTTGAAAAAAATTGTGCTGTTGCATCTCCAAATGAAATCACTAAATCACCCTTCACTAACTCAACTTGCCATCTTGTTGGATTAAATTCTAAAATTAAAGTATCAACTCCAAACTTTCTAATAGCACCAATAATTTTAACGAAAATGGGTGTTTGAATCACATTGGGTTTAGCCACAATAACCCAAGTAGGTTTAAGCTCTTTGGCAGGCATAATA
The DNA here is from genome assembly GCA_903889595.1 of uncultured beta proteobacterium. Lineage (GTDB taxonomy): Bacteria > Pseudomonadota > Gammaproteobacteria > Burkholderiales > Burkholderiaceae > Polynucleobacter. The sequence goes on along the minus strand of CAISYI010000265.1, from coordinate 61,566 downwards.
TTTTGTTCAGATGAGGTTGGAGAAACAGCTTTCGAGACAGGAGATAAAATAGAATCAGGTACTTGAGATGAATTAGATTCTGGCGTTTTTAATACCCATGGAGTAACTCCTAATTCTTTAAGTATTTGAGTACGGTTCATGGATGGTTAATTTCAGTTTTTAAGGATTTCTGCATCACAATTGCATCTTCTCTAGCATTTCGAAGATGAGTCATTGGTAATTGATAATACCCTTTTCTAGTACCAATTTGCTCAAAACCTACTGCTTGATACAGAGAAAACGCTTCTAAATTACTTTGTCTAACCTCTAAAAGAATGCGCTCAAAATTTCTCTCTACACAAGTTTGTTCAATTGCCTGAAGCGCTTTTTTAGCAATCCCTAATCGTCGGTAGTCTTGATGAATGGTGATATTTAGCAAATGTACCTCCTCAAAGCCGGGCATGACGACACAGTGGCCAAGTAATGCATAGGGCGAAATGCAGTCAACCAAGACATAATTCCAATAATTAGAGGCTATGCAGTCAAGAAAATTCAACTCTTTCCACGGCGTCAAGTGAGAACTTGTCTCGGTTAGCAAGACTTGCTCTAAATCATCTTTTACCATGATTCTGAATTGAAAATTCACCATATTTGAATTAAAACAATTTAGACTGTGTTCGTTCAAGGGTTGTTTGAGCAACCTTATCACGAAGATAGAGTGGCTGACAATCCTCTGGAATAAAACCCTCAACCTTAGTTAATAAGCTAGCTAGATAAGCAATTCCAATTGCATGAGGAGTTCCTTCAATTATAGATTTGAATGCAGAAGAAAATAATTCATATTGAGTGCATTGATAAGAAACTAGTAATTTATTCTCAGATTGGGGTATAGAAATATTATCTTGTATTTGAATTGGCCGAGCACGATAAGGCACAGTACCGTCATTTTGCAAATACTCGCTTGTATACATTTGATTCATTCGGGCATCAATTGCTACTGTTACTTGCTGATTTTGGAACAATTCTGGCCGAGTAAGCCATGTATGGGCAAGCATACCGTCAAGACTCGAAATGGGTATCAAAGGTTTATTTTGGGCATAGGCAATTCCTTGTGAAACACCTATACCCAACCTAATTCCGGTAAAGGCACCGGGCCCCTGAGAACAGGCAAACACAGATATATCTTCTAACTTGAGACGTGCTTGATCAAGAACATCTTGAACAAAATCTAACAAATGTTGACTAGCCTTGTTGTCAAGTAGCTCATGTTTAAAATAATAATTCTCTTGATCTAAATAAATAGCCACCGAACACCATTGTGAGGTTGTGTCGATGGCTAAAATGGTCATTACAGGAATGTGTTTACTTAGATTTCTTCGTATAGCGGTAAGGTTAAGAACTCCTCGAAATTCTCGCCCGTAGACATAACGTCAAAAATCGCAGCCGCACGCTCAAAATGTCCAATGGCACCGGAAGCAGTTATTTCCGCTAACTCTTCAGGAATCATTGATTTAACTAATTCTGCAGTAACTTTACGGCCATCATCTAACACACCCTTTGGTGAACGAATCCATTGCCAAACTTGTGAACGACTAATTTCAGCTGTCGCTGCATCTTCCATCAAGTTATGAATAGGTACACAACCATTACCAGCCAACCATGCACCTAAATAATGAATACCAACGTTAATGTTCATGCGTAAACCAAATTCTGTAATCGGCGCTTCCGGTTGGAAATTCAATAAATCAGCCGCTACAACTGTTACTTCAGGCTTTTGCTTTTCAAACTGATTTAATTTGTCGCCCAATACTTTCTTGAACTCAATCATTGCTGGCTCAACCAATCCAGGATGAGCAACCCAACCACCATCGTAACCATCTTCAGCATCACGTTTCTTGTCAGAAATGATACCACCCATTGCTATGGCATTTTTCTCAGGATCATTTTTGATTGGAATTAAAGCACTCATACCACCAATCGCAGGTGCACCACGATGGTGACAAGTCTTTAATAAAAGTAATGCATAAGCACGCATAAACGGCGCAGTCATCGTGACCTTTGCGCGGTCAGCTAAGCAGAAGTTTTTATCAACTTTAAACTTTTTAATACAAGAGAAAATATAATCCCAACGACCTGCATTAAGACCAGCACTGTGCTCACGTAGTTCGTAAAGAATTTCATCCATTTCAAAAGCAGCAAGGATAGTTTCAATCAATACTGTTGCTTTAATGGTTCCCTGTGGTAAACCCATTTCGTTTTGCGCCATCACAAAGATGTCGTTCCATAAACGTGCTTCTAAATGGCTTTCCATTTTTGGTAGGTAAAAATAAGGACCTGCTCCGCGCGCTAATAACTCACGTGCATTGTGAAATAAGAACAATGCAAAATCAAAAATACCACCAGAAACTCTCTTACCATCAATCGTTACGTGTTTCTCATCCAAATGCCAACCACGTGGGCGAACTTGAAGGACAGCAATTTTGTCATTCAAAGCATATGTTTTACCATTTTGCTCAAGAGTTAACTCTCTTTTGATGGCACTTCTTAAATTGATTTGACCTTGAATTTGATTTGACCAGCTTGGACTATTTGAGTCCTCAAAGTCAGTCATATAAGAATCAGCACCAGAGTTGTATGCGTTGATAACCATTTTGGCATCAACAGGTCCAGTAATTTCAACTCTTCGGCAAAGAAGAGCCTCAGGAATAGGGGCAATTTTCCAATCACCATTGCGAATTGACGCTGTTTCTGGAAGAAAATCTGGAATTTCACCAGCATCTAAACTTTTCGTTCTCTCAACGCGCATCTGCAATAACTCTTGGCGACGTGGTTCAAATGTATGGTGTAATTTTGCAACTAATGCTAGAGCGTCTGGTGTTAAAACTGTTGCAAAATCAGGGGTGATTTCGGCGTGGATTTCCATTCCATTTGGCAATTGGGACATTGTTTCTCCTATGATAAGCAAAAAAATTATTATAAATCAAACTTCAATTATGCCTTGTCTGATCATAGATTGTGGCTATTAATTACATCATCAGGAGCTTGCACCAATTCAATTAAAACACCACTACCTGAAATTGGGAATTCTTCATTACTTTTAGGGTGAATAAAGATGATATCGTGACCATCTCCACCACGTCGAATACCACCAGGAGCAAAACGAACTCCCTGCTGAGTTAACCACTCAACTGCGACAGGTAAATTATCGACCCATAAACCAATATGGTTAAGAGGAGTTAAATGAACCGAAGGTTTTTTATTGGGGTCAATGGGTTGCATTAAATCAAACTCGATAGGATGATCACCACCCCCCAAAGTGTAAATATCCTCATCCACATTTTCACGTTCAGATCGAAAAGTGAGTTTATATTGCAAACCCAGCATATCAGCCCATAAGGTTTTTAAATGGTCTTTATTTTCTGCACCAATTGCGACTTGTTGCAGTCCTAGTATTTTAAATGGCCGTTGATTCATGAATTTGCGCTCTTTTTAGTTTATTTAAATTGAATAATGGGTTGATCTACAGAAAGACTTTCACCTTGATTAGCAAGAATATCAAGAACCTCAGCATCCTGAGAGGCAAATAAGACATTTTCCATTTTCATTGCTTCAATAGCTGCTAATCTCTCACCAGCTTGTACCTTCTGTCCTTTTGTTACTGCAATATTTACGAGTAATCCTGGCATTGGTGAAAGCAAAAATTTTGATAAATCAGGAGGTGCTTTAAAAGGCATTAACTTTTGGAGATTTGCCGCGGATTGACTCATTACCATGGCATTAAATTGCATCCCAGAATGACACAATTGATAGAATAGTCCAAACCTTTCAACTTGCAAAATGACAGGATGCGCATTTACAGTCCCCTTAAAAATGAGATCCCCGGGGTTCCAATTTGATTGAATCGCAAAATTCTTATTGGCAATACGAACCTCAAACCCACCACTCATCTCATTCCTTACGGCGGGAGTATAAGATTGTTTACCATTTTCGCCTTCGACAACGACAAATTCATTAGGGATTTGAACTTGATGCCCAATTAACTGACCAGAGATATTTGCAGCTCTGGCAAGAAAAGCAGTATGAATAAAAGTAGAAATGGCACAAAAGAAATCATGGAAACCAGAGTCAATCTCTGCTCCCTTAAAGCCATTTGGAAAATGATTAGCAATAAACCCTGTATGAAAATTTCCACTTTGAAAATCTGGGTGTTGCATGAGTGCACCCTGAAAAGGAATATTTGAATGTATTCCTTTAATCACAAATTGGTTTAAAGCATCTTGCATTTTCATAATGGCAGCTGGTCTATTTTCAGCATGCACAATTAATTTAGCAATCATCGAGTCGTAGAACATCGGAATTTCTCCGCCTTCATAAACTCCTGTATCAACCCTCACCCCACCCTCTTCTGGTGGAGGCGAATACTTCACAAGACGACCAGTAGAAGGTAAAAATTGCCGATAAGGGTCTTCTGCATTAATCCGGCACTCCATTGCCCAGCCATCTCTCTTGATTTCTTTTTGTGTAAAGCTTAATTTTTCACCCGCTGCAACCCGAATCATTTGCTCAACCAAATCTAATCCAGTGATCAATTCCGTAACCGGGTGCTCAACCTGTAGCCGTGTATTCATTTCTAGAAAATAGAAAGACTGATCTTTACCAACGACAAACTCTACGGTACCTGCAGACTGATAATTAACTGCTTTAGCCAAAGCAACAGCTTGTTCACCCATGGCTTTTCGAGTTACATCGCTAATAAAAGGTGATGGAGCTTCTTCAATTACTTTCTGATGGCGTCTTTGAATAGAGCATTCTCGCTCCCACAGATAAACCACATTTCCAAAACTGTCACCTAATATTTGAATTTCAATATGACGCGGTTCTTCAACAAATTTCTCAATAAAAACGCGGTCATCGCCAAATGAGTTTCGCGCCTCGTTTTTACAAGCGGAAAAACCTTCAATCGTCTCTTTATCTGAGTAGGCAACGCGCAGCCCTTTTCCACCGCCACCAGCTGAAGCTTTAATCATTACTGGATAACCAATATTATTGGCAATTAGTACTGCTTGATCAGTAGAATCGATGACATCGTTGTAACCTGGAATGGTGTTTACTTTTGATTCCATCGCTAATTTTTTAGATGCGATCTTATCGCCCATTGCAGCAATAGAAAAATGCTTGGGACCAATAAATACAAAACCCTCTTCATCGACTCTTTTTGCGAATGCTTCGTTCTCAGATAAAAAACCATATCCAGGATGAATAGCATTAGCACCTGTATCTTTACAAGCCTGTAAGATATTTTCAATCACTAAATAGGATTCTCTTGAGGGAGCGGGTCCAATGTAAACCGCCTCATCAGCTAATTCAACATGTTTAGCTTCACGATCTGCGTCCGAATAAACAGCAACTGTTTTGATCCCCATTTTTTTTGCTGTACCAATAATTCTGCAAGCAATTTCACCGCGGTTGGCGATTAAGATTTTTTCAAACATAAATTGATCCTTAAGTAATAATCAAAGAGGAATGTTGTCGTGTTTACGCCATGGATTTTCTAGCTCTTTGCCCTTGAGCATTACTAATGATCTAGAAATTCTTTTACGTGTCTCATGCGGCATAATTACATCGTCGATATACCCTCTTCGACTTGCAACGAAAGGATTGGCAAATTTACTCTTATATTCGGCCTCCCTTGCAGCTAGCTTTAATGGATCTCCTTTTTCATCTCTAAAAATAATTTCTACGGCACCTTTGGGGCCCATCACTGCAATTTCGGCAGAAGGCCATGCAAAATTTACATCACCACGTAGATGCTTTGATGACATCACGTCATAGGCACCGCCGTATGCTTTACGAGTAATTACAGTTATTTTGGGGACAGTACATTCAGCGTAGGCAAATAATAGTTTTGCCCCATGTTTGATAATTCCACCGTATTCTTGAGCAGTTCCTGGCATAAATCCTGGAACATCAACAAACGTCACAATCGGAATATTAAAAGCATCACAAAAACGTACAAATCTAGCGGCTTTAATTGCGGACTTAATGTCTAGACAACCGGCTAGAACGAGCGGTTGATTTGCAACGATCCCAATTGTTTGACCATCTATTCTGGCAAAGCCAATAATGATATTTTTAGCGTAGTCAGGTTGAATTTCAAAAAAGTCAGCATCATCTATTGTTTTATGAATTAATTCCATCATGTCGTATGCTTTATTCGGATTAGACGGCACTAAAGTGTCTAAGGAATAATCCAAATTTTCTGAAATAGAGGTACTAGGACGAAGCGGAGCAGATTCACGATTAGAAAGAGGCAGATAATTAAAGAATCGTCGCAACATCATGATTGCTTCAATATCATTTTCAAACACACGGTCACACACACCAGACTTAGTCGAATGAGTTAATGCACCACCAAGTTCTTCAGCTGTCACTTCTTCATGCGTAACTGTTTTAACTACATCAGGGCCAGTGACAAACATATAGGAGCTATCTTTGACCATAAAAATAAAGTCTGTCAAGGCAGGCGAATAAACCGCCCCGCCAGCACAGGGTCCCATTATGAGCGAAATTTGGGGAATCACTCCAGAGGCCATTACATTGCGTTGAAAAATTTCAGCATATCCACCAAGTGATGCAACGCCCTCTTGAATCCTAGCGCCACCTGAATCGTTCAGGCCAATAATAGGCGCACCAACTTTCATTGCTTGGTCCATGACTTTACAAATTTTTTCGGAATGAGCCTCTGAGAGAGAGCCACCAAAAACCGTGAAATCTTGTGAGAAGACAAATACCAATCTACCATTAATCATGCCGTATCCAGTCACGACACCGTCACTTGGTACTGTTTCATTTGCCATACCAAAATCCGTACAACGATGCTCGACAAACATGTCCCATTCCTCAAAGGAACCTTCATCGAGTAATAGTTCAATCCGCTCACGAGCAGTTAACTTACCTTTACTATGTTGAGCATGAATCCGTTTTTGGCCACCGCCCAAATACGCTTGTTCTCTTTTAGCCTCTAATTGTCGAATAATATCGTTCAAACTAACTCCTCATCTATTTTTAAATATCTAATTCTTAAAAATCTCTAATAAACTTCTCGCAGCAACTGAGGGATCCAGTAAACCTAAATGAACATCTGATTGATACTGCAAATATTTTTCTTGGACGCCAGGATGCGTTTTAAATAAAACTTTTAAGCTTTGATTAATCTGATCGTCCATCCAAGACAAAGCTTGTTGGGCACGACGAGCCTTGAAACTACCATTATTTTTTTGAATTTTTTCGAAGCTAAGAATCAACTGCCAAAAAGAGTCGATTTGTTTTTCATCGAGGGCACTCATACACATTACATCAGGATGCCACTGCTTTAAATCATGAAGCTGATGGTGCGGATTACCTTGATAACCAAAAATTCTTAGTGAGCTCTTTATCTGTGCTTGTGCCCTGATGGCTGCGTTCAAATCAATATCGGATTTATTAATCACGACTAAATCTGCAACTTCCATCACTCCTTTTTTAATCGCTTGTAAATCATCACCTGCATTAGGTAATTGCAATAAAACAAAAATATCTGTCATTTGTGAAACGGCGATTTCACTTTGACCAACGCCGACAGTTTCAATAATGATGAGATCAAAACCAGCAGCTTCGAGAACCACTATTGCTTCCCGCGTCTTTTCTGCTACACCTCCTAAATTTCCAGAGGATGGACTTGGGCGAATAAATGCATGATCATTGACCGACAATTTTTCCATGCGGGTTTTATCACCAAGGATAGAACCACCTGAAATGGTTGATGATGGATCAATTGCCAGCACTGCTACCTTGAAGCCTTTATCAATCAAATACAAACCAAAAGTCTCAATTAAGGTAGATTTTCCAACGCCAGGAACCCCTGAAATACCAATCCTCAGAGATTGCCCAACCATTGGCAGCATGCGCTGTAATAATGCATCTGCCCTTTTACGATGTTCCAAACGAGTGGATTCAAATAAAGTAATTAATTTTGCAATAGCTCTTCTTTTCAGTAAGATACTATCCGTATCTTTACTGATTAATTGCGAAAACAACTCTTCATCAGTCTGGAACATTTGATTGAGTAACCGTTATTTAATTTTAAGATTGTTGACTAGTCAGATGTACTCGAATTCGCTCTAAAACATCTTTTGCTGAGGCAGGTATCGGCGTACCTGGTCCGTAAATTCCCTGTACTCCTGCTTCATACAAAAATTGATAATCTTGTCTTGGTATTACTCCACCTACAAAAACAACAATATCCTCACCACCTTGAAGCCTTAATTCAGCTATGATCTCAGGGACTAATGTTTTATGACCAGCGGCTAAAGTAGAAACTCCAACAGCGTGCACATCATTTTCAATTGCTTGTCTTGCGCATTCAGCTGGCGTCTGAAATAGCACACCCATATCCACATCAAAGCCTAAATCAGCATAAGCCGTAGCAACTACCTTTGCACCACGGTCATGACCATCCTGCCCTAGTTTAGCAATCATTACTCTAGGCCTGCGACCAAAATCTTCTGCAAATTGGCTAATTTCTTGTTGAAGTTTTTCCCAACCTTCAGCAGAGTCATAAACTCTAGCGTATACCCCAGTTACCTTTTGTGTATCAGCCCTGTGCCTGCCATAAACTGACTCTAATGCGCCTGATACTTCCCCAACTGTAGCCCTAAGTCGCATCGCTTGGACGGTTAAATCTAATAGATTACCTACTCCACTTTGTGCTGCTAGGGTAATTGCCTCTAGTGCTTTTTCTACGGCTTGACCATCTCTTGTCGATTTGATTTCTTTCAAACGAAGTAATTGGGATTCACGAACTTTATTGTTATCCACTTCTCGAACTTCAAGATCATCTTGCTCCGTAAGTTGATATTTATTAACACCAACAATCACATCCTTTCCTGAATCAATATTTGCTTGTTTTTCAGCGGCAGCAGCTTCAATCTTCAACTTAGCCCAGCCACTATCTACAGCTTTAGTCATACCACCCATTGCCTCAACTTCTTGGATAATTTCCCAAGCTTTATCAGCCATTTCTTGCGTTAATTTTTCCATCATATAGGAGCCAGCCCATGGATCAACAACGCTGGTGATGTGCGTTTCTTCTTGAATAATTAATTGTGTATTTCTGGCAATTCGTGCAGAAAATTCAGTTGGTAATGCAATTGCCTCATCAAAAGAGTTAGTGTGCAAAGATTGTGTTCCACCGAAAACGGCTGCCATTGCTTCAACGGTTGTTCTGACCACATTGTTATAGGGATCTTGCTCTGTTAAAGACCAGCCTGAGGTCTGACAATGAGTCCTTAGCATTAAAGACTTTGGATTTTTAGGAGAAAATTCACTCATAATTCGCCACCAAAGTAGACGTGCAGCTCTTAACTTTGCTATCTCAAGATAGAAATTCATCCCTATAGCAAAAAAGAAAGATAAACGGCCTGCAAAATCATCAACATCCAAACCTTTAGCAAGAGCTGTTTTTACGTATTCTTTACCGTCAGCGAGGGTAAATGCAAGTTCTAGCGATTGATTCGCACCTGCTTCTTGCATGTGATAGCCAGAAATTGAGATGGAGTTAAACTTTGGCATTTTTTGGGAAGTAAATTCAATAATGTCGCCAATAATTCTCATCGATGGTTCTGGTGGATATATATACGTATTACGAACCATAAACTCTTTCAAAATATCATTTTGAATGGTTCCTGAAAGTAAATTTAAAGCGACACCCTGCTCCTCTGCGGCCACTATATATCCAGCCAAAACAGGTAAAACTGCACCATTCATGGTCATCGAAACAGAAACTTTATCCAACGGTATTTGATTAAATAAGATTTTCATATCTTCGACAGTATCAATAGCAACACCGGCTTTTCCAACATCTCCAGTAACCCTTGGATGATCAGAATCATAGCCACGGTGAGTTGGTAAATCAAATGCGACAGATACTCCCTGTCCGCCAGCGGCAAGAGATTTACGGTAAAACTCATTCGACTCTTCAGCTGTAGAAAATCCTGCATATTGTCTTATTGTCCAAGGCCGAACCGAGTACATCGTAGCTTGTGGGCCTCGAATAAAGGGAGCAAACCCAGGTAAGGTATTAGTAAACGGTAAGTCTTGAATATCGGTGGCTGTATAAAGCGCTTTTAAATGAATTCCGTCAGGAGTTTGCCATCCTAACTGAGATGAATCTTGATTGGGTGCTGATTTATTTGCTGACTTGATCCAATCGTCCACCTTTGCACTTTCAACTTTAGGCCATTCCATCGAATTATTGTCGTCTGCACTCATGCGGTATACCTTTTAGAAAGAGTTAATTTTCATTTATTTGCTTAGGATACCATTGACAGATAATAAAAGAAATAGCAAAATGAATTCATAATTATGAATTCAAAATTGAATATTTAACTTCTTTTAATAACAAATATTATTAAGGTACCTTCACCAATGAGTTTAGCTTCAAGGCCACTATATCTTGATATTGCAGATGTAATTCGAGAAAAAATATTTCAACATCAATTAAAACCAGGGGCTTGGATTAATGAAAAAGAAATCACTCAAGAGTTAGAAATTAGTCGAACCCCGCTCCGTGAGGCGATTAAAGTTTTAGCTGCAGAAGGTCTAGTAACAATGAAAATAAGGCGTGGCGCTTATGTTACTGAGGTTGATAACCAAGACTTAGGGAATATTTTTGAGGTCATTTCAATCCTAGAAGCTCAAGCCGCTTTTGATGTGGCTACCAATGCGACTGAGAATGAGCTTGAACAGTTAGATAAAGTACATACTCGCTTAGAAAAGGCCGCAGCTGATCGCGATATCGATGGATTTTTTGAATTAAATCAAGAGTTTCATGATTTGATTCAGCAAATTTCAGGCAATCCATGGATGAGAAAAGTCATTCAAGACCTGAGGCAGGTCCTAAAGCTACAAAGGAAAAATTCATTAAGAAAAATTGGCCGAGTGGAACAATCTTTGCTAGAGCATCGAAAAATAATGTCAGCGCTGATTGACAGAAAACCTGAGCAAGCTAAATTACTGATGAATAGCCACCTTCTGCAAGGTCAAAGAGCAGCTACTAAAGGAAAGGATTAATTCCTTTCCTTACAATTAAGACTTATTTTTTAATGACAAAATCACCAGGTAAGGAGGCTATATATGCAGCCATATCTTTCAATTGCGCCTGCGTAAACTGTTTTGCTTGACCACCCATAATGGCGTTAGCGCGACCAACGTGGGGATTGTTTTCAACTTGGTAAGACTTTAAAGCATAAAAAAGGTAGTCTTCATGTTGACCAGCAATTTTAGGGTACCCAGGAGCAATGGGTTGCTTTAAATCAGGACCATGACAAGAATTACAGTTGTTTTTTGTTACCAATTCTTTTCCTGCTGCGATATTTCCTGCAAAGACAGGACTGGCAAGGAAAAAGGAGGCTAACAGCGTAAAGATTATTGAATTTTTCATTTTGGGGCTTTCTTAATTCTGGTGGTTTATTTTAGTTTGTTGGGCTTAGTGTCAGAATTTTGTGATGAATAATAAACTGCAATATCAGCCATATCTTGATCAGATAAAGAACCTGCAATACCCCTCATGGTTGGGTGCTTACGCTCCCCTTTTTTGTATGCACTCAATGCTGAAACAATATAAGAAGCAGATTGACCACCAATCATCGGCACAGTATAAATTTCAGGAACCGAAGAACGATAACCCGGGATAGCATGGCAACCAACGCATAAACTTACTTTAGTAGCACCCTTTTCGGCGTCACCTTTAACATCTTGTTGAGCAAAAGCATTTGAGGAAAGGGCGAAGGAAAACAAAATCAAGCCAGTCAGGCTCAATTTATTTTTAGAACATATAGTTTTTGTCATAATAAAAAGTGTGTTGAAGTGTAAAAAATCTTTAGCGAATAATAGTATAGTGGACTATCTTAAATTTATTATTGAGTTATTGTTAATAATCAAAATTAATGTAATTTTTTATTATAAAGGTGCTCAATGTTTTTATCACGACAGCTTTTTTCTATAACATCTTTTTTTTTAAATCATGAATAACCCAGCCCAAACTCCAATCAATCGTTTTCGTGGATCAGACCAATATGTTGCCACTGATGATTTGCAACTTGCTGTTAATGCAGCCATGGTTTTACAAAAACCTTTACTGATCAAGGGTGAGCCGGGAACTGGGAAAACGATGTTAGCTGAGGAAGTTGCTAGTGCGCTTGGCTTACCTTTATTACAATGGCATATCAAATCATCTACTAAGGCACAACAAGGACTCTACGAATATGATGCTGTAAGTCGTTTGAAAGACTCACAATTAGGAGATGCCAAGGTGCATGAAATTTCAAATTACATTGTCAAGGGCGTTTTATGGCAGGCTTTTGAAGCTAACCAACCAACAGTTCTTTTAATTGATGAAATTGATAAAGCGGATATCGAATTTCCCAACGACTTATTAAGAGAAATTGATAAAATGGAATTTTATGTGTATGAAACAAGACAATTGGTTCAAGCAAAATTTCGACCCATTGTGATAATTACCTCTAATAATGAAAAAGAATTACCTGATGCTTTTTTAAGGCGATGTTTTTTTCACTACATTGCTTTTCCAGACGCCTTAACAATGCAAAAAATTGTTGACGTTCATTATCCAAATATCAAAAAAGATCTCTTATCTGCCGCTCTTCGGATTTTCTATGAAGTTAGAAATATGCCTGGTATTAAGAAAAAGCCTTCTACTTCTGAATTTATTGACTGGCTAAAATTATTAATGGCAGATGATATTCCTTCTGAACTTTTACAATCAAAAGATCAAATGAGTGCTATCCCTCCTTTACAAGGAGCCTTATTAAAAAATGAGCAGGATATCCGACTTTTTGAACGTTTAATGATGATGAATAAAAATCATCGATAATCATGCTGATCGAATTTTTCTTTCAACTTCGCGATCAGAAAATCCCTGTTTCTATTGGTGAATATCTAACCTTATTAGATGCTTTAAAGAAAGAAGTAATCCCGCCATCAATTCAAGATTTTTATTTTTTAACCCGACTAACTCTAGTAAAAGATGAAAAATTCTTTGACCGCTTTGATCAAGTATTTTCAACATATTTTGCCGGGGTTGAATCTATCATAGGGTTATCTGGAGAAATTTCGGATGATTGGCTAATTAAGAAATTTCAAAAAGAATTATCTCCTGAAGATAAGGCAAAGATTGAAAAATTGGGCGGTTTAGATGCCTTAATGAAAAGACTCGATGAATTAATGAAAGAGCAAAAAAGTCGTCATGAAGGTGGTAGTAAATGGATTGGTACAGGTGGCTCTTCTCCCTTTGGTCATGGTGGGTTTCACCCTGAGGGCTTTAGAATCAAAGGTGAAAGTGCTGGAAACCGAACAGCGTTAAAAGTCTGGGAAAAAAGAACTTTCCAAGATTATGATGATCGTCAAGAGTTGAATATTCGTAATATCAAAATGGCCTTACGTCGTCTGCGGCAATTTACTAGAACAGGAATTGCTGATGAATTTGATTTAGTTAATACGATTCAATCGACGGCTGCTAACGCTGGTTACTTAGATATAAAAATGCGACCAGAGCGTCACAATAATATTAAGGTCATTTTATTAATGGACGTCGGTGGGTCAATGGATGACCATATTCAACGTGTTGAAGAGTTGTTTTCAGCAGCTAAAACCGAATTAAAACATCTTGAATATTACTATTTTCACAACTGTTTGTATGATTATGTCTGGAAAAATAATCAAAGAAGACATTTAGAAAAATTTGATACGATGGATATTCTTAATAAATACGGTTCAGAATATAAAGTCATTTTCGTGGGGGATGCAACAATGAGCCCCTATGAAATTTTATCCATTGGTGGATCAGTTGAGTACAACAATAATGAAGCTGGTGCAACTTGGGTGAATCGAATCCTCGAACACTTTAAAAAAGTAATTTGGTTAAATCCGGAACCCGAAGGAGTTTGGCAATACCGTCAGTCAGTTAGCATCATCAAAGAACTAATACGAGGAAAAATGTTTCCCGTGACCTTAGTTGGCCTTGAAAATGCAATGAATGAATTATCGAAATAGTCATTTATACTACTCTTAACAAATTTTTATGGCGGATATATGATCGACTCTAATTCTCAACGTAAACAACGCCTGGCGGAACTCGGCATTGTTTTGCCTAAACCCTCTGCTCCAGCAGCATCCTACGTCATGTCCACACATATTGGTAATTTGGTGTATTTATCTGGCCATATTGCCAAAAAAGATGGAGTCCCATGGGTGGGTAAGCTTGGTCAAGAATTAACTACCGAAGAAGGTAAGCTTGCTGCAAGATCTGTAGCCATTGATTTATTAGCTACCTTAGAAAAGCATTTGGGAGATATTGATGGTATACAACGCATCATTAAAGTGAGCAGCTTTGTGAACTGTACCCCCGATTTTACCGAACACCATTTAGTAACCAATGGTTGCTCTGAACTACTCGTGGAAGTATTGGGGGACGCTGGCAAACATGCTAGAAGTGCAGTAGGAGTAAATCAATTACCAATGGGTGTTTGCGTTGAAATTGAGCTCATAGCAGAAATTGCCACAAATTAGTTAAAGGTAATTAAGGTCATTCAGTCCAGATTGGTGAAGTCTAGAAAAAAATGACTTCACTTCTTTGGATGACCTAAGTTAAAACAGTCGACTAGACTGACTTTAATAGTGCTTCTTTCAGTCTTGGTTCGACGAATTGACCTTTTTTAGCTCTTGAAGTCTTGTAAGTCAACAAAGTTTTCATGCTAAGTGTTACAGAGCTTGGCTTGTTGGCGCGCCCTAAACCTTCTAGCAACAAACCTTGCTCATCGTAGCAAATAGCACTTAATAATTGTGCTTTATCACCAATATCCATCAAAATTACGCCCTTCCCTCCGGACGGTAGACGTTTTAATTCAGCGATATCGAATGAAAGTAATTTACCTTCGGATGAATAGCAAGCTACTTGCTTCATCGATTCTTTTATCTTGTAGAGGGGCAAAATACTATCCGCAGGTGAAAACTTTTCATTCAGTCCTACAAAAGATTTACCTGCTTTGTTTCTTGTAACCATGTCTGCAACATTAGCTAAAAAGCCATTACCAGAGGACATGGCAATAAGAATCAAATCATCTAATTGACCTGCATAAAAGGCAATCATTTGAGTACCAGAAACCATACTGACAAGTGATGTCATTGGCACACCATCACCCCGTGCTCCAGGCAAATCAGACACAGCCACGCTGTAAACACGGCCATTGCTACCAACACCTAAAATAAAATCAATAGTTCTACATTCAAAAACCGCATATAAATTATCGCCAGCCTTGAAAGAAAACTGCAGTGGGTCATGTCCGTGACCAAGACGAGATCTTACCCAGCCTTTTTGTGAAACAATAACCGTAACAGCCTCATCTACGACTTTTGTTTGAATAATAGAGCGTTTTTCTTCTTGTATTAAGGTTCTTCTAGCGTCTCCAAACGTCTTACTATCGGCTTCAATTTCTTTAATGATACGGCGACGCATAACAGAATCGTTACCTAACAAGTTGGATAAGTCTTCTTTCTCTTGATTAAGTTGGTTAAGTTCTTGTTCAATCTTAATCGCTTCTAATCTGGCTAGTTGTCGTAATCGAATCTCTAGAATGTCATCTGCTTGACGCTCAGATAATTTAAAAGCTTCCATCAAATCTTTTTTAGGCTCATCACTTGCACGAATAATTTGAATTACTTCATCAATATTTAGAAGAATTAATTGACGACCTTCTAAAATGTGAATTCTATCTTCAACCTTTTTTAAACGAAAAGCAGTTCGTCTTGTAACAGTTTGGATTCGGAATTGTGCCCATTCCTGCAAAATCGCCAATAAGCCTTTTTGTCTTGGACGTCCATCAGTTCCAATCATTACCAAATTGATAGAAGCATTTGATTCAAGAGAGGTATGAGCGAGTAAAAAATTCGCGAATTCATTAACATCGATATTTTTTGATTTTGGTTCAAAGACCAAGCGCACAGCAGCATCTTTACTGGATTCATCACGAACCCCGTCGAGCATTGCTAAAGCGGCTTGCTTTAAGGAGTTTTGGTCAGCAGATAAAGATTTCTTTCCAATTTTCACTTTTGGATTAGTTAGTTCTTCAATTTCTTGAAGCACTTTTTGAGTAGAGGCATTGGGAGGCATTTCGGTAATAACAAGCTTCCATTGTCCACGGGCCAATTCCTCAATGTTCCAGCGAGCTCTCATTTTTAGACTACCACGACCGAGCTTATATATTTCTTGAATTTCTTGAATTGACGAAATGATTTGGCCACCACCAGGAAAGTCTGGCCCAGGAATAATATTCAAAATTTCATCTTCAGAAATTTTTGGATTTTTTAAGATCGCTACGCTAGCTGCTGCCACCTCTACTAAATTATGAGAGGGTATTTCAGTTGCCATACCAACGGCAATCCCAGATGCACCATTTAATAAAACAAAAGGAAGTCTTGCTGGTAGTAACGCCGGCTCAGTAAAAGATCCATCATAATTTGGAATAAAATCAACAGTACCTTGATCGAGCTCATCCAATAATAAACTCGAGATCTTCGTAAGGCGAGCTTCCGTGTACCGCATTGCCGCTGCACCGTCTCCATCCCTTGAACCAAAATTACCCTGACCATCAATCAGAGGATATCGAAGGCTAAAACTTTGCGCCAATCGAACCAAGGCATCATAAGCAGATTGATCACCATGCGGGTGAAACTTACCTAATACATCACCTACCACCCTGGCGCTTTTAACTGGTTTAGCATCAAACCTTAAACCCATTTCACTCATCGAGTAAAGAATTCTTCTTTGTACAGGCTTTTGACCATCTGCTAACTCGGGTAATGCACGACCTTTAACCACGCTAATTGCGTAATCTAAATATGCTCTTTCAGCAAAATGTCCCAATACCAAAGAATCATTCGGATCCTCTGGTTGAATGTTTGAAAAAAGATCTAATTCATTATTATTTGCCATAACTTAAATATCCGCTTCTACTTCATTACCACGATCTTCTAACCAGGTCCTGCGAGCTGATGATTCAGATTTACCCATTAGCATATCCATCAACTTATTTGTATCTTCAAGACCTAAGCTACCTGTGAGGATTGGCAACAATCTTCTAGTATCAGGATTTAAAGTAGTCTCCCACAACTGCTCAGGACTCATTTCACCTAAACCTTTAAATCTTGATATTTGCCAACTTCCTGTCTTTAGACCATCTTTGATTAACTTGTCTTCAATATTTTTTAATTCTGGAAGATCTAATGCATAGATCTTTTGAGCAGGCTTCTTCCCTCTAGCAGGTGCATCTACTCTAAAAAGAGGCGGTCTTGCTACGTAAATATGACCGCGTTCAACTAATTTTGGAAAGTGTTTATAAAAAAGTGTTAACAAAAGAACTTGAATATGAGAACCGTCAACGTCAGCATCAGACAAAATACAAACTTTTCCATAACGAAGATTACTTAAATCAGGTTCATCACTCGCACTGTGGGGATCAACGCCAATTGCAACCGCTATATCGTGAACTTCATTATTTGCAAATAATCTATCTTTATCAGCTTCCCAGGTATTTAGTACCTTTCCTCTTAAAGGTAAGATGGCCTGATACTCTTTATTTCGTCCCATCTTGGCAGAGCCACCTGCTGAATCGCCCTCTACTAAAAAGATTTCATTGATGATGATATCTTCACTTTCACAATCTGTTAATTTACCGGGTAATACCGCTACCCCAGAGGATTTTTTCTTCTCAACTTTTTGGCCAGCTTTGGTTCTTGCTTGAGCTTGCTTGATAACTAAATCAGCAAGTTTCTTACCTAAATCAACGTGTTCATTTAGCCATAGATCAAGAGCAGACTTTACAAAGCCAGAAACAAGTCGAACTGCATCTCTCGAATTTAAACGTTCTTTAATTTGACCCTGAAACTGTGGGTCAAGAACTTTAGCTGAAAGTACAAAAGATGCTCTCGCAAACACATCATCCGGCATTAATTTAACGCCTTTTGGTAGCAAAGCATGCATTTCAATAAATGACTTCACCGCATTAAACAGCCCCTCTCGAAGGCCGCTCTCATGAGTTCCACCGGCAGTCGTAGGAATTAAGTTCACATAACTCTCGCGCACAGGATTACCAAACTCCGTCCAAGCAACAACCCAAGAAGCACCCTCGCCTTGTGCAAAGCTTTCTTCACCAACTACGTCAGGGTGAGCAAAGTGTTCACCTTCAAATGGAGGAATTAGAGTTTCACTGTGACCCAATTGAACCATTGCCTCATCTAAATAACCTCTTAATCCTTTTTCATAAATCCATGATTGAGTATCGTTATTTTTTTCAACGGTTAAGTTAACTTTAACACCTGGCAGCAAAACGGCTTTTGACCTCAATAAACGCTGTAATTCGTTCAATGGAATGACTGGGGAATCGAAGTACTTTGGATCTGGCCAAACTCTGACTCTTGTACCGTTTTGTTTACTTCCTTTGGTAATCGGAATTGACTGGATGTTTTCGACTAAAAATCCATTTTCAAAGGCCAAAGTAGAAAAAAACTTTTCTCTGCATACTTGAACTTCGAGACGCTTTGATAAGGCATTAGTAACTGAAACACCAACTCCATGAAGCCCGCCTGAAAATGCATAAGCTCCAGCGCTTCCTTTTTCGAATTTTCCACCAGCATGGAGTTGTGTAAATACAATTTCAACAACGGGTTTTTTTTCTTCAGGATGCATTCCAACAGGAATACCTCTGCCAAAATCTTCTACACTGATGCTGCCATCAATATGCATTATCAGTGAAATTTCTTTACCATGACCACCTAATGCTTCGTCCGAGGCATTATCAATAACCTCTTGAATAATATGTAACGGGTTGTCGGTGCGCGTGTACATACCAGGTCGTTGTTTTACTGGCTCTAAGCCTTTTAAAACTTTGATGGATGATTCGCTGTAGTTTTCTTTATTTGTTGCCATGGAAATAACTAATGTAGCTTGCCGTAATTGAATGAATGGATTTCAAGATGATATTCTAAATTGCTGACTATATTATCAATTTTCAATACGACGTATCATCATTTACCCATACTAAATCAAACTATTTTTAACTAAACTCTTGATCTAATACACAATTTATTTTTTTAACTTTTTTGAAAATTAAATATTATTTACATTCATTGTAAAATCATCCAATCTCGCCGTAGTTCAATGGATAGAACGTATGCCTCCTAAGCGTAAGATACAGGTTCGATTCCTGTCGGCGGGACCAAATTTGAGATTAATATTGAGAACAAACGCATTAGCATCTGTTTTATTTTATTAAAAATATTCTGTCTCATTGTCAATCTTTTTTTTTGTTTTTTTAAAGAATAACTTATCCACAAGTATTGTGGATAAGTAGCAATAAATAGTGAAAATAGTTAGACATGGTGGGGCAAGGGCTGACTTGCTCAAATTTTAAGCACCATTCATTCCCCCTAAAGTGGTAAGGGAAAACACTAACTTACACACTAGTATTTTCCATAATATGTAAAAGTTGAAAAAAATATTAGTTTTGGTGGGGCATTCGCTGACTAATCCCAATTTTAAGAACCATACTTTCCCCCTAAAGTGGTAATGGAAAAATTTAAATAGTTTTAAAAATTTTGCAAAGAAATGTTATATGAAATTAAGTTATGTAATTTCTGATTCGACTAAATCAGCACTGATGGAAATCATTGAAACATCTTATCGTTCAATTCCTCAAAATTTTGCACCAGTCTTCTATAACAATCAGGTAATAGGAAGCATTTCTCCATCATGCTTAATGCTCATTCAGGAATTATTAGACCAAGATCAGAATGAGTTTTTCCTGATACAAGTGACAAAAGATGCGCTTATTTTATCCAATGCATCCTCACAAGAATTAAGTTTAGAGCTGAAAATTCTTGCTGAATTCTTAAGGTCTAAGAAGGTATTTTCTCATTGGCGTAATGAAAATTTTTCATTCTTAAGAGAAGACTCTCATGAAGCTTTTCAATTAGAACGTGCTGCTTTTAGAGGCTTCGGATTCATTAGCCATGCAGTTCATGTAAACGGCTGCTCTGAGGATGGACTCCTATGGCTAGCGACAAGAAGCGATAGCAAAACCGTAGATCCTGGTTTGTTAGATAACATGACGGCTGGAGGGATTAGCGCACTTGAAACAATTCAATCTTCCGTCATTCGTGAGCTTTGGGAAGAGGCAGGTGTTACTTCGAATCAATTAAAGAATCTTTATCCTATTGGTTCAATCGAGATCAGAAGACCACTACCGCCAAATGAAGTCCATCACGAAAGAATATTTACTTTTGATTTGATCGTTGATGATGATTGGAATCCAACTAATAACGATGGAGAAGTCCATCATTTTCAGAAATATGATGTTGAAGATATTGTGAGCCTAATATTTGAAGAGAAGATGACTCAAGATGCTGCTGTTGTTACAGCAGACTTTATCTTAAGGAATTTGAAAAAAGAAACTCTTTTTTAAAACTTAGAATCTGAAACCATAACCGATTAAAGCCATTTTTGAGTTGTAGCTATAGTTAAGATTGTGAGTTGCAGTCGCGCCGTTGATATATGTGGTCGGATAGGAAGTTTGATCTCCATAAACTGAGTAATTTACTTCACCGAAAACAAACATGTTTGGATCAAGTGCATATTTGTACCCTGCACCAAAGGTGTAACCTTTGAAATTAATCGTATCACCCAATAACTCAGCCCTAGATGAAGACAAACCGAACTTAGCGTAAGCAAGACCATCAGTATCAACCACATAACCAGGTGCTATGAAAAAATCATAGGAATTCTTTTTGACGTAACCACCAATAACTGCAGTGGTATTTCCGGTGGTTAAAGTAGCATCTTGTTTTGGTACTGCAATCATCACATGGTATTCAAAGCCAATACCTAAACGAATTTTTGGATCGAGAACATAGTTGTATCCCAATGCAAGAGACTCGTTAAAATTATAGGCTTTGCCGATATTGTAACTTCCATAAACCGTACTAAGATTTCCAGTTGAAGAACCCGTAGCAGATGGGGAAGCTCCATCATATCCAATTCCAATTTGACCGTAAAGTCCTTCAAAAGGTAATTTTTCAGCATGTAAATTTATTGATACTGAAACAAGGCATGCAAGTGCTAATTTAGCAGAGATATTTTTCATGTAATGAACCATTATTAAAGGTTGGCGAGGTTAAGGATTATTTTGAAATATATTACTATAAATACGCCCTCAAGCTGATGAATTTATTGACATAATCTTCAACTATTGAGTTGATTACGGCACTTTATACCTAAAGCACCTAGTTAATTTAATCGAAAATCTTAACTTTCCCCAATTATGGAGCTTTGCTAGCTGATTACTTAAGCACCATCAACTTGTATTCCTCTTTCTTTTACTACCTTTTTCCATTTATTTAAATCTTTATCAATAAAAGTTGTAAATTGTTGGGGTGTCATTGGGAGAACAGTTAGTGTCTCTGCGTCAAACTTTGCCATGATTTGTGGGTCTTTGAGAATACGATTAATTTGACTATTTAAGTTATTCACAATGTCAGTTGGTATCCCTGCCGGTCCAGATATCCCATACCATTGCAAGCTTGAGAAGTCAGGCATTCCTATCTCAGTAAAAGTTGGTATGTTTGGAATTTGAGGCATTCGAGTTTGAGAAGTAACCGCAAAAGGTTTTAAACGATTTCCTTTAATGAACTGTAAAGCAGCAATTAGACCTGGAAAAGCAACATCTACCCTACCAGCCATCACGTCCACCAAAGCAGGACCAATTCCTCTATAAGGAGCATGTAAAAAAGGAATCCCAGTTGCAACACTTAATTCTTCTACAAGAAGATGTGAGGAAGTACCAGGGCCAGCTGAGCCATAACTGATTGGTCTACCTTTCTTTTTTAACTCATTAAATAATGCCTCTATTGAGTTTAATTTACTCAATTCTGGACCTACTAATAGAACGTTTGGTGACCCACCAACCATAGCTATATGAGTAAAGTCTTTCATGGAGTCATAGGGAAGATTTCTAATTGCCGGATTAGTACCATGGGTGCTGATGTTTACAACCATGAATGTCTGACCATCTGGAATTGCTCTTGAAGTCGCAAGACTTGCAATGGTTCCCCCGCCACCGCCAATATTCTCTGAAATAAATGAGGTGCCTGTGGCTTGGGTAAGTTTATCAGCCATTGTTCGGGCGATTAAATCTAAGCCTCCGCCGGGTTGTGCAGGAATAATAATTTTGATTGGCTTAGAGCTTGGCCATACATCTTTAGCAAAAATTTTCTTATCAGCTAAACATGAGGAACCAACTGATGCAATCACGAATTGCAATAAAGTTCTTCTACTCTCAGAAATAGGTGGCATTTTGTTCTCTAAGCGCTTCAATAACTGTTAAGCCAATACTTGTCCGTGAACGCCAGCAGCTAATGTTTCAGCTTCCCAGCGTTTCATTGGAACTACTTCAGCTACTGGTCCACCTGGTGATCTAAACTTCACTGGTAAATGACCTGGCTCAGTCAATATTTCTCCACCACTATCTCTTACACCTTTAATAAAAGCATCTAAATCTTCAACTTCCATTCCAATATGGTGGATACAAGGAGCTGGACCAGCAAAATTTGCTTCATCAGCATCATCAGATTCATAATGAATCAAGGTTAAGTCCATATACCCATCGGTCATATGACAAGAAATATGATCGCCGTGCTTGCCTTTACGCAATACTGTATTTACATGTTTATATCCAAAAACTGATTCATGAAATTTCTTTGATTCTTCAATGTTGATGACCCGCATCGCGATATGTTTAATTAAATTTGGCATAGTATTTTCCTTTTGTATGAGTTCGTAGTATTTAATCATATTAATCATATATATGATTAATATGATGTCAAGATTTATTTTCAATTAAAATTAAATTCAATCTGCCCCCCTAAAGGAAAAGTTTTCAATGAATAAACGCAGTAATTTGGATCAACCCCTTTACAACACGGTAAGAAGCCTCATTCTGATTAAGCTAAGGAATGGTGAATGGAAACCGGGAGAGAAAATTCCGACTGAACCCGAGTTAGCTAAACTGTTTTCAGTGAGTGTTGGGACTGTTAGAAAAGCAGTTGAAGACCTTGTTTCAGAACAAGTATTGATTAGGCGAGCAAGAATCGGTACCACTGTTTCTACCCATGAAAAATATAACCAATTTAGTACTTTCTTTAATTTTGCTAATCGGTCTGATAGTGAAATGCATATCGAACCAAAATTACTTTCATTCAAGAAAGTATTAGCAAATAAGGAAATTGCAAAGTCATTAAATGTTAAAGTCGGTGAACCGTTGTTTGTGATCGATAACCTGAGACTCATTGACGGCATACCTACGATGTTTGATCGTATTTGGTTACCTCAAAAGAAATTTATGAAGCTCACTCAAAATGAGTTTGAAAATAGAAAAGGCTCTATCTATTCACTTTATCAATCTCAATTCATGATGACAATTGTTAGAATTAATGAACAAGTCGAAGCGATTCAAGCACCTGAGTTTATAAGATTAGAACTGGGACTAAAAAAGACAGATCCAGTTTTGATGATTAGTCGTTTTGCTTACACCTACGGCGATGAAGTTGTTGAATTTCGTAATCGCTATGTAAACACCACTATTAGCCTATATCAAAATGAAATTGGCC
The DNA here is from genome assembly GCA_903889595.1 of uncultured beta proteobacterium. GTDB lineage: Bacteria > Pseudomonadota > Gammaproteobacteria > Burkholderiales > Burkholderiaceae > Polynucleobacter. Next base: position 37,815 of record CAISYI010000265.1, on the reverse strand, counting down.
TTAGAGAGTAAATAATCAACTGAGTATGATGTAAAAATGTCTTTAGTATTGGGACAATTTAGCTTTATGCTTGTGGAATGACGCAATTAAGGTCTGTAATAGATGTTCAGCAACCAAACAAGGCTAAGAGCGCATTAATGGTAAATTTAAATAAAAAAACCACTTTAAAGAAAGTGGTTTTTTTAAAAATATATCTGGCTCCCCGACCTGGACTCGAACCAGGGACCTGCGGATTAACAGTCCGTCGCTCTACCAACTGAGCTATCAGGGAACAGTTGGTTATTATAGCTTTATTTTTTATAGGAATGCAAACATTTAATCAAGATGTACCAATATTTTTTTAAACCATGGTCAGAAGCCTCCCCTATCGCCTATCCAATAAGGTATCAAGTTTTCGTTCTTGAACAACGTATTCCTATTGATTTAGAAATTGACGAACATGATGCTAGTGCCCAACATTTAATCGTTCTTTTAAATCAAAAGCCAATTGGAACAGCTAGAATTTTCAAAGCAAATCACCAATCAAACGACCATCTTAAAATTGGTAGACTAGCAATCTTAAAGGATCACCGTCGCCAAGGACTGGGTTCAAAGATGATGGAGATGTTAATAAATTATGCAGAAATCCATCAATATAAAAAAATCTCACTTCATGCCCAAATTGATGCTTTGGGGTTTTACGAAAATTTTGGATTTATTGCCGACTCAGAAGAATTTATAGAGGGCGGGATTTTGCACAGGGAATGTGTCAAATTTCCTACAAAAATCACTTAAAGAGAAGTAAATTAGTAAACAAACTAATAGAAATTGTCAGATTTGTTTATGAATTCACAAAACTAACATAACTTTTTATGGTTTGTACTGTAAAATTATTTTGAAGATTTTATTGTGTTTAATTCAATCATCACTATAAAACTGGCAGATTAGCTAAGTAAATTCCCTTAAAATTTCACTTTTTTGATTCACATTAATCAAAATTCTGACATTTTGGGTAAATTTTTGAGGCTCTAGACTTAATTTTCATGTAAATTAGTACGTACTCGTTTATATTTATTTAACTTTTTCATCAATGGAAGATTGCAATGTTTGGTCCAAAAAAAATTGATTATCGTATCCCGCGTCAAAGTTCACGACTTTGGAGAAGCCTGTTAACAGCATTTGCCACTGAATTTGTTACGAATCCAAATACAGGAAATATTAGGGAAACAATGTACAAAATTGGTTATCGTTTTGCTACACAATCTGCTCTTCCAACATGTAACTCACTAGATGAGTTCAAAACTGCTATGAATTCAGTTTGGCAAGATCTTGATTGGGGCTGGGTTGATTTAGAAGAAACTCCTGCATCTCTTAGAATTATTCATCATCAATCAACCAATGCATCTTTAATTAGCGATGTATTTGGAGATCAAACCAAAGTTTGGGGTCCAGCAATTTTAGAAGGTGCTTACCAAAAGTGGTTGTCTGCAATGGGTGCGGGTGAATCCTTAAAAGTTACTCAATCAGATTTGACCGATGAATTTGGTACAACTGAATACCAACTTAAAGCATAATTTATCCTTATTACAGAATTAATGGCTCTTAAATGAGCCATTTTTTTTAAGCTGTTAACAAGAGCTCCCTAAATTAATTGCAATTAAATCTTGATTCAATTTCAATTTTAAGATTTAATGAATTTTCAATTTCTTTCATATATTGCACCATTTAATTTACTGATTTAGATGATCACTTTCTCCTCCTTTAAAGAAAACAAACTTTTATTTAAGATTGGAGTTTTGACTGCCTTATTTTTTGTTTTTATGGGAAGCACTATCTCTTTTTTAACCTATGAAAGTAATATTAAAAATTGGCAGAATGAGTTGGACAGTCTCACACTTGTTAATAGTGAACACGCAAGTCAAATTTTGCAAAATGGCAACAGAGTTTTAGAAAACTTAATAGATGTCCTCGAGGTATCAAAAATAGAGAATGAAAGTCAGTATATTAAGTTTGCAGCCGACTATAAACAGTTCAATCTTTTAAAAGAAAAAACTCTTTCTAACTCCATTATTGACGTCGCTACTTTCGTTGATGTTGAAGGTAATGTCATCAATTTTTCAAGGTCTTATCCGCCACCTAAAATTAATTTAGCGGACAGAGATTACTTTGTTTATTTCAAAAACAATAACGATCAAAATATATTTTATAGTGCCCCTGTTCAGAATCGGGGAACAGGTAATTGGGTTTTTTATCAAGTAAGAAGAATCAATGATAAAAATGATAAATTTTTAGGGGTTGTTTTAGTTGGTATCTCTTCGAAGGTGTTTTCGGAATACTACGAGGTTTTAGCAAATAATTTCAACTCCGAAATTGCTTTTGGTTTATATAAAAATGACCATAAGTTAATGACAAGATATCCATTTAGAGATAATTTGATTGGAAAAGCAAATGCTGAGGGAGGTGCTAAGCGAATCTTAGACCTTGGAAAACCATTTGGTAACATGATTATTAATAGTCCCAGGTTTACTGAGAATAATCAAATAGAAGAAAGGTTCGTTGGAGTAAGAAGATTAGACAAATTTCCCTTTTATGTGACGGTGACAGCTAATAAAGAAATCTATTTAAAATCTTGGGTTAATTCCTTATGGTGGATTTGGGGATTAACGGGTAGTGGCGTCATTCTTGTTGGAATTGCCGTGACTCAGATTTCCAAAGCACAAAAAAATCTTCAAGAAGAGTTAAATAATAGGAGAAAAATTGAAGCAGAACTATCTAAATCCAAAGAAGAACTTGAAATTAGAGTTAAGGATCGTACTAATGCCTTAACCAATGAAATATCAGAAAGAAAACTGGCTCAACAAGAGTTATTGCGTATTAACTCAAACATCGCTCTTATTTCTCATCGTGCTGGAAAATTGGAAGTTGTTAACAGTATGCTGCACAATGTCGGTAACGTTTTAAACAGTTTAAATATCTCTATTGGTTTATTAAGAGAACTTATCGCTGAGACACCAATAAAGAATCTGCCAAAGCTAAATGAGTTAATTTACCAAAACAAAGAGAATCTACCCGAATTTCTTACAAATGATGAAAAAGGTAAGCAAATCCCAGATTTCATCAATGAAATGACCTCTCAATGGCAAAAAAATCATACGGTTATTTCTAATGAGGCGAATAATGTAGTTGAGTCTATTCATCACATTAATGAAATCATTGGTAGGTACAAATTAAAAGATTTTGATGATCACGAAGAATTAGGCGTACAAGAGCCCTATATTTTGAGTGAAATAATTGATAGTACCTTACTGATAGCATCACCAGGACTCATCAAAACAAGCATTCAACTTCTCCTGGATTATGGGCCAAACATTACTTGGGTGGGCGATCGCGTCAAACTATCCCAAATCATACTCAACTTAGTCTTAAATGCAAAAGACGCATTGTTGTTTAGCGATAAGGTAGATAAAAAAATTATGATTCGTTCAGAAATAAATGAAGAACAAATTATTATCAAAGTAATAGATAACGGCTCAGGGATTAATCAAGAGCTTTTGGATAAAATATTTACCTACGGATTTACAACGAAACCCACAGGTCATGGTTATGGTCTTCATTCCAGTGCCCTTGCAGCGCAGGAGATGGGTGGAAAACTTCAAGTAATTAGCTTGGGAGTCAACTTAGGGGCTGAATTTACCTTAACTCTTCCCCAAAATATAAGTAAATTCAAATGAACATCAACCAATCTCATTTCAAAAGAATATTTAGAGTGCTTGTCATTGACGATAATGAAATGATTTATGAGGATTTTCTGAAGGTATTAGGTTCCTCTTTAGAAAACAACCATAAGCTAGATGATCTTGTATTCAACCTTTTCGGAGATTCAAAAACTAACGAATCCAATATTCAATATAAAGTCGATTTTGCAATTAACGGCCAGCTTGGTTTAGATTTAGTAAAAAAAGCACAAGAAGAAAATAATCCATACCTAATGAGCTTTGTAGATATGCGGATGCCCAATGGATGGAATGGGCTTAAAACAATTCAAGAAATTTGGAAAGTTCAGGCGAATCTCAATATTGTTCTATGTACTGCTCATTCCGATCTTTCTTGGGAGGAAATCCATACTTCTTTGCCAACGAATGATCGATTCCTTATTTTAAAGAAACCCTTTGACTCCTATGAAGTAAAGCAAATAGCAATAACCTTCGTTAGAAGAAGTCAAATTGAAGATGATTTGTATAAAAATTCAGAGAAGCTCTTGATTTCTCAAAGGGTAGCAAGAATTGGATACTTTAAATTTGATAATGATTACTTGGACATTGAGTCTTCAGAAATTGTCCAAGACTTTCTCTCGTTTGCACCCAACGAGTTGCCAAGTTTTTTTAAAAAAATAAACTCTTTACTCTCGACTGAGGACTCTTTCAAGTTTTCAAAATTAGTAGTTGACTCCAAATCAACTCGGGAGCACTTTGTACAAAATTGTCGAACAATAATCAGAAATTCGAAACAATTTGAATGGATTAAGATATCAGGATTTTGGGTAGATGAAGACCCCATAAATCAAGCTCAATTTGTGGGTAGCATCCAAGACATCACAGAGTCAAAGCAACTAGATCAAAAAGTATTATTACTTGAATCTTCACTTTCACAAGTTAGTGACATGGTGATGATTACAGATTTGGGTGATAAGGATGCTCGTGACCATAAAATTTTATATATCAATGAAAGTTTTGAGCAACAAACTGGCTATAGAGCCGATGAAATAATTGGTAAGAACCCTAGATTTCTCCAAGGAGAAAAAACATCTAAAATCACGAGTTCTAAAATTAGTAAAAGCCTAATGAATTTTGAGGCTATTCGTGTAGAAATACAGAACTATAAAGCAAATGGTGAATCCTTTTGGGGTGACTTAACCATTTCACCAATTAAAGATGAGACTGGCGCTTACACCCATTGGGTTAGTGTACAAAAAGATATTACTGCAAGTAAATTAGCTCTAGAAAGTATCAAAAAATTAGCTTATTTTGATGGACTGACTGGCCTAGCAAATCGTCAATACTTCAATGATCGACTATCCAGTACGATTCAATCAGCTCAGCGAAATCCTAGTTACTTCGCTTTAATGTTGATTGACTTGGATAACTTCAAAGAATTGAATGATACTTTTGGTCACGACCGTGGAGATGATCTTTTAATCCAAGTTTCTAAAAGGCTAAAAAAGTCGACCCGTGAAGATGACGCGGTGGCGAGACTTGGTGGCGATGAATTTGTTGTATTACTCTCTAATATTGGCACAAATATTACCGAAGTTTCAGCAAATGCCGAATTTATAGCAAAAAAAATAAATAAAGTCTTGAATGAAGAGTTTTTCTTAAAAGATTCAAGCTACAGAACTAGTGCAAGTATTGGTATAACCATTTTTGGTAAAACTGCTACCAAGCCTGATGATGTTCTTCGACAAGCAGATATTGCAATGTATCAAGCCAAAGAAAAAGGCAAAAACAACTTCACGATTTTTAATAGCGACATGCAACAAATAGTGGTAGATCGCGCAGCAATTGCTGATCGCTTAAAGTTAGCTATCGCTAATGATGAGTTTGAATTATTTTTTCAACCACAATTTGATTTTTCACTTCAGTTAATCGGAGCGGAAGCTTTAATGCGTTGGAGTAGCCCAGAGATGGGTCCTATTCCTCCTGGTGTATTTATTCCCATTGCTGAACAAAATGCTCTAATTAGAGAATTAGGGAATTGGGTTTTACAAAAAGCAGCCTTTTATCTAAAAAATTGGTCAGAAATTTCAGAAATGAAACATTTAGTTATGTCTGTTAATGTCAGTACGAGTCAATTTAGTTCACCAGATTTTTTATCATCAGTCTTTGACCCAATTGAAATGTTCGCTACAAACCCAGAAAAGTTAAATTTAGAGTTAACCGAGTCAATAATGATTTCGGATTTTGAAGATCTAGAAAAGAAATTAAAAGTTTTAAAATCTTTTGGAATTAAAATCGCTTTAGATGATTTTGGTACTGGCTTCTCAACACTCAATTACTTAAAAAGATTAAGCTTAGATGAACTAAAAATTGACCAATCCTTTGTGCATGAACTACCAAGCAATAAACATGATACTGCGATTGCAAGAACCATTATTTCACTCGGTCAGTCTCTCGGATTAAAGGTTACTGCTGAGGGGGTTGAAACTGAAGGGCAATTTAATTTATTAAGATCATTGGATTGCGATCAGTTTCAAGGATATTTATTTAGCAAGCCAATTCCAGCTTTAGAATTTATTGATTATGCTAAAAATTATCGACCTGAAATATATAGTAAGCTAGTAAATAATACCTAATAAAAACATTCAAAACAGGAGTTTTTTAATGCGATACAGACTACTCGGCCCTACTGGCCTATATGTTTCCGAAATTTGCCTAGGAACGATGACTTTTGGTAAACAAGGTTTTTGGTCAGTAATGGGTGGTTTAGGTCAGGCTGAAGTGAACCAACTTGTCAAGACTGCGTTTGATCAAGGCGTAAATTTTATTGATACAGCAAATGTCTACTCATTTGGGGAATCCGAGAGTTTATTGGGTCAAGCGATTAAAGATACAGGAATTCCGCGCGATCAATTAATTGTCGCAACCAAATCAACTGGTCCCATGAACGAGACTCCTAATGGTCGCGGTCATTCTCGCCACCACATTTTCAACGAAGTAGATGCCTCATTAAAGAGACTTCAACTCGACCATATTGACCTATATCAATTACATGGCTTTGACCCTCTGACACCCTTTGAAGAATCTCTTAGTGCTTTGCATGATTTGGTGAAGATAGGGAAAATTCGCTACATTGGACTTTGCAATATGTCAGCTTGGCATATGATGAAAGCCCTGTCCATTTCAAGAGAAAAAAACTTTACAGAAGTTATTAGCTCCCAGTCTTATTACACAATTGCTGGCCGTGATATTGAGCGTGAAATATTTCCATTGTTAAATGATCAAAAATTAGGATTGATGGTATGGAGTCCTTTAGCTGGCGGTTTTTTATCTGGGAAATTTAAGAATAATAGCCCCCTCCCCGCTGATGCTAGAAGAAATGATTTTGATTTTCCTCCTATTCAACGCGAACGTGCTTATGCTTGCATTGATGCAATGGAACCGATTGCTAAAAATCATGGTGTTTCAGTAGCTCGCGTAGCGCTCGCTTGGTTACTGTCTAAACAAGAAGTAACAAGCGTCATTATTGGGGCAAAGCGGCTTGATCAGTTAAATGACAACTTACTTGCATCAGAATTAACTTTAAGCTCAGAGGAGTTAACTCTTCTCAATGAGGTGAGTGCCTTGCCCGTGGAGTATCCGGGGTGGATGTATGAAATGCAAGGAAAATACCGATCAACCCCGCCTGTTAAATAATTTCTCTTTATTAACAATTTACGCTTTCTTTAAGTAATTATGTTAAATTAGAAGTTGAATGAAACAGGGGTGCTATCGAATAACTCGATTGGCTGAGAGATACCCTTAACCCGATCTTGGTAATGCTTGCGTGGGGAGTTTTCTGTATTAGTGTCGCTGTTCATTCCTAACTGACCTCAACGGAGATGAACTGTGAATAATGCAATAAAAGATAAATCTAAAGACGCTCTTACAATTGACAACCTGGAAAAAGAGCTTGGACAAAAATTTGCTTACCCAGCATCTTCAAAGTCTTTTCTCGTTGGTAGTCGCCCTGATATTAGAGCCCCCTATCGATTAATTGAACAAACTCCTACTAAAACATCAGATGGGTCATTTTTAGACAACCCACCAATTCCTGTCTACGACACTTCAGGTCCTTATAGTGATCCTGAAATATTTATTCATTTAGGTCGTGGCTTACCAAAATTAAGAGAACAGTGGATTTCGGAACGAAACGATACTGAATTACTAACTGGTCCTACATCGATATATGGTATTGCGAGAGCTCAAGATCCTGCAACAGCGCATTTGAGATTTGAACATATTGCGCCCCCAAGAGTGGCTCTTCAAAACAAAAATGTGTCTCAAATGTACTATGCAAAACAAGGCATTATTACTCCTGAAATGGAATATGTTGCTTTACGCGAATCAATGGGCTTAAAAGAGCTAAAACAAAACCCGGCTTATCAAAAGCTACTAAAGCAACATCCAGGAACATCACGTGGTGCTAATCTTCCTGAAGAAGTAACCCCAGAATTCGTAAGACAAGAAATTGCCGCTGGTCGTGCAATTATTCCAGCAAATATCAATCATCCTGAATTGGAGCCAATGATTATTGGACGTAATTTCCGAGTAAAAATCAATGGTAATCTTGGTAATTCTGCAGTTACATCATCCATCAACGAAGAAGTTGAAAAAATGATTTGGTCGATTCGTTGGGGCGCTGACACGATTATGGACTTATCAACTGGTGAGCATATTCATGAAACGAGAGAATGGATTATTCGTAACTCTCCTGTCCCAATTGGAACGGTACCTATTTATCAGGCATTAGATAAAGTTGGAGGAATTGCTGAAAATTTAACTTGGGAAATTTTTAGAGATACCTTGATTGAACAGGCTGAACAAGGTGTTGACTACTTTACGATTCACGCAGGTGTTCTTCTTCGCTACGTGCCTCTGACTGCTGACCGACTTACTGGTATTGTTTCTAGAGGTGGATCGATTATGGCCAAATGGTGTTTGGCTCATCACCAAGAAAATTTCTTATATACGCACTTCAACGAAATATGTGAAATCATGAAAGCCTATGATGTCTCCTTTAGTTTAGGAGATGGTCTACGCCCTGGTTGTATCGCTGACTCGAATGATGCGGCACAATTTGGTGAACTGCATACTTTAGGTGAGCTAACTAAAATTGCTTGGCAACATGATGTACAAGTCATGATTGAAGGTCCTGGTCACGTCCCTATGCAAAGAATTGAAGAAAACATGACGGAAGAGTTAGACCATTGTTTAGAGGCTCCTTTTTATACATTGGGACCACTGATTACTGATATTGCTCCAGGTTATGACCACATAACAAGTGGGATTGGTGCTGCCCAAATTGGCTGGTATGGAACTGCTATGCTTTGTTACGTAACTCCTAAAGAACACCTAGGATTGCCAGATAAGGAAGATGTTCGAGTTGGTATCATTACTTATAAAATTGCCGCTCATGGTGCTGATTTAGCAAAAGGTCTTCCTGGAGCTCAATTAAGAGATAACGCGTTGTCAAAGGCACGTTTTGAATTCCGCTGGGAAGATCAATTTAATATTGGCCTAGATCCAGAGCGAGCTAGAGATTATCATGATGCAACCCTTCCGGCGGATGGTGCAAAGATTGCTCACTTCTGTTCAATGTGTGGACCTAAATTTTGCTCAATGAAAATCACTCAAGAAGTTCGTGACTATGCCAGCAAACTCGATAAAAATCCGGTACAAGGTATGGAAGAGAAATCGATAGAGTTTAGAAAAAAAGGTAGCCAAATTTATCAATAACTTTTTGCTACTTATTCCTTTCACTTCATTGCATCCTAGTGTCTAAAGAACCTATCATCATTATCGGTGCAGGGCTAATTGGTAGACTTTTAGCCCTTTCTTGTGCCAAAGAAGGCTATCAAGTCACTGTATATGATCAAGGCACATCAAAGGTTAAAGGGTCAGCTGCTTATACTGCGGCAGCAATGTTAGCTCCCCTAGCTGAATCCGTAGCTACTGAAAACAACATTATTAAGATGGGTATTTACAGTTTAAAAAGATGGCCAGAGATGATTAGGACCTTGTCTAAGCCTGTCTTTTTTCAACAAAATGGTAGCTTGATTGTTTGGCATAGCCAGGATCAATCTCTTGGCAAACACTTTCAGTCTCAACTCACAAAAACGCAATCATCTTACCCAAGTGAATTTCTTTATGAAAAATTAAATCGAGAAAAACTCAAGCAAATAGAGGGTGAAATTGATCATCGTTTTCGTGAAGCTTTGTATTTGCCAAATGAGGGTCAACTTGATAACCGAGAACTACTGGATGCTTTACTCGAGGATGCAGTCAGTCTTGGTGTTCAATTTTATTGGGAAAGCCCTAAGGAAATTAATGACTTTAGGGACATAAGTTACTTCAAATTAATTGATTGTCGTGGTTTGGGGGCAAAAAAATCTTTAAATAATCTTCGTGGCGTTAGAGGTGAAGTAATACGGGTTTTTGCTCCAGAGGTAAATCTCAAGCGCCCTATTCGCTTATTGCACCCCCGCTACCCAATTTATATCGCCCCCAAAGATAAACAAATTTTCGTAATCGGGGCTACTGAAATCGAATCTGAAGATAATTCTGAAGTGAGTGTTCGTTCTGCTCTTGAACTTCTGAGTGCTGCATACTCACTTCACAGTGGCTTTGCAGAGGGACGTATTTTAGAAATGAATGCCCAATGCCGCCCAAGCTTACCTAATAACGCTCCTATCATTGCAAAAATTAATGAACGTATTTTTAGCATCAATGGCTTATATCGTCATGGTTTTATGATATCTCCAGCAATCGTGGATGCTACGATGGAGATGATCTTCAAAAACCAGTCCAAGCTAGCACAACAATTTTCTATTGAATCGGCCCTTCCTCATGCATGTCATCATTAATCTTGAACCTTTTCAGACTTCAGCAAAACATCTCCAAGAGTTGATTTCTGAAATTACTCCGAAGCCACCTTTCGGTATCGCTAAAAATGGTACCTTTATTCCTAAAAGTGCCTATGGTGAAACACCAGTGCAAGACGGTGACAAAATTGAAGTCATTTCGCCAGTTACTGGGGGGTAAAAGATGAATCATAATCATGATGATTTTTTAGAATTATATGGGCAACAATTTCCATCTAGATTACTACTTGGAACCTCTAGGTATCCTTCTCCCAGTATTTTAGAGAGCTGTATTCAAGAAAGTAAGCCGGCAATGGTAACTGCTTCTTTAAGAAGACAAGGCGCAAACCCAGATCAAATTTCCAGTGGTTTTTGGGATATCTTAAAAAAACTCAATGTTCCAATATTACCTAATACTGCAGGCTGTCATCGTCCTGAAGAAGTGATTCAAGTCGCGCACATGGCTAGAGAAGTTTTTGAAACCGACTGGATCAAGTTAGAGCTGATTGGTGATGATTACACACTTCAACCTGATACATTACACTTAGTTTCTACTGCAGAACGACTCATCAAAGACGGCTTTAAAGTTTTACCTTATTGCACAGATGACTTAATGCTCTGTCAAGGTCTTGTTGATGTTGGTTGCCAAGCAATCATGCCGTGGGCGGCGCCAATAGGAACTGGTAAAGGCCCTATCAATCCTTACGCCTTAAAGCTTCTAAGAGAAAGAATTTCAGTTCCTATGATTGTTGACGCTGGCCTTGGATTACCTTCGCATGCGACAACAGTTCTAGAGTGGGGATACGACGGTGTACTTCTCAATACCGCAGTGGCTCTTGCTCACGATCCTGTCAAAATGGCAAATGCCTTTGCCGGTGCCGTTAAAGCAGGCAGAGATGCTTTTTTAGCGGGTGCGATGCCAGAACATGAACAAGCACAAGCGAGTACGCCTAATTTAGGAATTCCATTTTGGCATCAAAGTTAACGTCACAACTCCCCACCCAATATCAATCACTTCAAGAAAAATTGATTGATCTTTATCGACCTCTAAATATTGAGCAGCGAGATCATTTCACTCAGTTAAATTTTTCAGACTCAAATCTTGTTTATCAACTAGTTAAAGAAGCTTGCTATGAACTTGGCTTTATTGAAATTGATGCAGAGGCTATTGCAAAAGCTTGGCAAAATGATAATCCGTCCATCGAGCAATTTAATCCATTAAATTGGCCTAATGATCCTAAATTATTTAATATTCAAGGATTTAATCCAAACACTTCATTCCCTAGCTGTCCTAAAAATTTAGGGCTTTATGTAGTTGCTCCTAATGCAGATTGGATTGAAAAGCTCTTAATTGCTGGAGTTAAAACAGTGCAATTACGCTTTAAATCCGAGGACAAAGAAGCAATTAGGCAAGAAGTAAAAAAAGCTATTCAAATTTCTCAGCAATTTTCTTGCCAGCTTTTTATTAACGATTTTTGGCAGCTGGCCATTGAGTACGGAGCCTATGGGGTTCATTTAGGTCAAGAGGACATCGACACAGCTGACTTTGATTTAATAAAATCCAATCAACTACGTTTGGGCATCAGCACCCATGGGGTAGCTGAAATGCAACGAGCAGATCAAATATCACCAAGCTATATTGCTCTTGGAGCTATTTTCCCAACCACATTAAAAGTAATGCCGACTGCACCTCAGGGATTAGCTCGCTTAGCCTTCTACACCAAGCTATTACAGTCCTATCCTTTAGTCGGTATCGGGGGTGTTGATGAAACTAATCTTGAAGCTGTATTAAGTTGTCAAGTCGGTTCCGTGGCGATGGTAAGGTCAGTCATTAATGCGCCTGATTATCAGCTTGCGATTGACCAACTACAAGCAAGAATTCTAAAATTCAACTAGATGATTAATTAATCGGGAACTGTTGAAAAGCATGCCACAAAGCGCCGTGCCCATTGCCTAATTGCTTTTCAGGAATATGGCTAGCCGCTAAGATAGCACCTTGAGTATAGTCAATTCCCTTGTTAACCGCTATTTTTAATGAGAGCTTTTGAGCTAAACCACAAGCAATTGCACTCGATAAAGTACAACCGGTGCCATGGGTATTTTTTGTGAGGATCCTTGGATGATGAAACTCAGTAACTTCGATATGTTGGCCATTTTTTTCCACAAGGACATCTTTTAATTGATCCTGCGATAAATGTCCTCCTTTTAGTAAAACAGCATTCGCACCTAGTTTTAAAAGCTCATTCGCTGCATCAATCATCTGACTAGACTCTATAGGGCCTGAATTTAAAAATGTTTGTGCCTCATTTAAATTAGGTGTAATTAATCTACTAATAGGAAATAATAAATTTGCCATGGAATGTTGAATTTGATCCTCGGCCAATATTGCGCCAGAAGTAGCCACCATAACAGGATCGAATACGATATTTTCTCTATTAACACCCAATAATTTACTTAACAATTGAACAGTGTTGCTACTACCTATCATGCCAATTTTTACAGCATCAACCTGAAAATCCTGCACAATCGCATTAAATTGTGCCGCGATCATCGATTCTGATAGTTGGGATATTTGATCGACACCTAAGGTATTTTGAGCAGTGACTGCAGTAATTACAGTCATCCCAAAACAACCAAGAGAGGTAGCAGTTTTTAAATCCGCTTGAATTCCAGCTCCGCCACCACTATCTGATCCAGCAATCGATAAAACTTTTGGAATATACATTTTTTCTAAAACCTCTTCACAGCCCCACAGGAACTTCTTAAATTATTCGAAAGAATTACAATAGAAGTACCGCAAGAGTTAATTTAAAAGGGAGACTATTTATGACAACACATTTAATCAACAAACAAGGTTTAGTTTTTTTCAAACTAGCAATTTTAGGCTTAGTACTTTCCTTATCGTCCCTCCATTCAGGAAATGTTCAAGCCCAAGATAAGTGGCCAAGTCGCCCTATCACCATGATTGTACCTTTTCCTCCTGGCGGAGTCGCTGATACTGTTGGTAGGCCTATTGCCGAGGCTTTGAGTCGTCAACTTGGTGAACCTGTAATTATTGAAAATAAAGCCGGCGCTGGCGGTGGAGTTGGTATGGCTGCAGTATCAAAAGCAAAGCCAGATGGTTACACAATCTTAATGACACTTTCTTCAATTTCAATTATTCCAGAAGCTGACAAAATTTTAGGTAAAGAAATTTCATATCGTACGAATCAATTTGCGCCCATTGCTAGGTTTACGGCAGATCCAACTGTTCTGGTAGTAAAAGCTGATAGCCCGTGGAAAAACTATTCAGAATTTGTGGCGGGTATGAAAAAAAATCCCGGTAAATATAATTTTGGATCCTCTGGAAACTATGGGACGATGCATATTCCAATGGAAATGATTAAGTTAAACGATCAATTTGACATGGCGCATATTCCTTATACAGGTGCAGGTCCTGCAATCGTGGCCTTATTGGGTGGTCAAGTAGACGCTATTGCCACGGGTCCTGCTTCAATTGTTCAACAAATTAAAGCAGGCAAAGTTAGAGCACTAGCACATTGGGGAGATGGTCGTCTAGCTAGCATGCCGGATGTCCCAAGTTTAAAAGAGCTGGGTGAAAAGATTGAATTTGCACAATGGTCCGGTTTATTTGTCCCTAAAGATACTCCAGCTCCCATCGTTGAAAAACTTCGACTAGCGGCGAAAGCTGCAGTCAATGATGAAAAAGTCAAAATGATTTTAGAGGGAGCTGGTTCTCCTATTCAGTATCTCGATGCACCTGAGTTCCAGAAATATTGGGATACAGACGCCAAGAAAATGTCTGAGATAGTTAAAAAAATTGGAAAAGTTGAATAACGCATGTCTAAATCTATTGACTCACTCCTTTGGCAAGAAGGCTTTTTAAAGTTAGGTAATGCCTTCTTTACGACTTTAAAGCCTACTCCTTTACCAGACTCCTTTTGGGGAGCGGCTTCTCAAGATGTTGCTAAAAATATTGGCCTTTCAGCTGGTTGGGAGTTGGATCAACATAATTTAGAGGTTCTTACAGGTAATGCTTCTTTAGAAAATCAACAAGCTTACTCAACGATTTATTCTGGTCATCAATTTGGAGTTTGGGCTGGACAATTAGGTGATGGCCGTGCGATTCATCTTGGTACCGTTCAAAATGGTGAAGAATCTTTTGAAATTCAGCTCAAAGGCGCTGGTAAAACTCCCTATTCAAGGATGGGTGATGGTCGAGCTGTTTTAAGATCTTCTATCCGAGAGTTTTTATGTTCAGAAGCAATGGCAGGCCTCGGTATTCCAACTACGCGAGCACTCGCACTGACACACTCCAGTGCACCTATTGTTCGGGAAGAAGTTGAAACAGCAGCGGTGGTAACTCGGGTAGCACCTAGTTTTATTCGTTTTGGTCATTTTGAGCATTTTGCCTCAAATCAACAATATGAAGAGTTGGCGCAACTAGCCGATTTCGTGATTAAAAATCACTACCCAGACCTCATAGATTCTGAAGAGCCTTATTTAGCATTACTCGAAAAAGTTATTGAAAAAAATGCCGCTCTAGTAGCCCAATGGCAAGCTGTGGGGTTTTGTCATGGTGTATTGAATACAGACAATATGTCAATCCTCGGTCTAACCCTTGACTATGGCCCATTCAGCTTTATCGATGCAACTGACTTAAAGTATATTTGCAATCATAGTGACAGTGCTGGTAGATACTCTTACCTTAATCAACCAAATGTGTTTCATTGGAACTTAGTTCGTTTAGCGGAAGCATTATTACCGTTGATAGCACCCGGTCAAGATGAAGCATTGATTGATGCAAAAGTAGAGCAATTAAAAGAATTATTGTTTCAATTTCCACAAAAATACGAGCATTTCTATCAAGAAGAAATGCGTTTAAAACTAGGTCTTATGCAAGCAGAAAACGCTTTAGTTGAGGAATTGGTTTTACTATTAGACCGAAACAAAGTAGATTACACCTTTTTCTTTAGATCCCTATGTGATGTTGTTGATGCGCCCTCAATTGCTACTATTTCGGTGATTAAAGATTTATTTTTAGATCACCAAGGAATTGATCTTTGGCTTCAAAAATATCTTGCTATGATCCCGAGCGATAATGCACAGGACATTGCAGCACAGATGAGAAGACACAATCCTAAATATATTCTACGCCAATATCTTGCTCAAAAAGCCATTGAAAATGCGGAGAATGGAGACTTTAGTTTAGTACATCAACTGCATGAGTGTTTGCAGAATCCGTTTGATGAACAAGCACAATTTTCTGAATTTGCAAAGTTACCCCCTGACTGGGCTTCACAGATTAGCGTATCATGCTCTTCCTGATCAAGATTTAGAGAATTTCAAGAGAGAACTTTTAGATGCAAAATAGTCAAAACGAAATGTCGGACGAATTCGATTATGAATACGATGGTCCTAGTAAATCAGAAATCAAACGTCAAATGCTGGCAAGGCAAGATTTAGCAAAGACTCTTTCAGAATTAAGCAGTGATCAAATTAAATCCTTACCAGTTGAAGAACGTCTAAAAGAAAAACTACTAGAAACTGAAAAAATTAGAACTTTTGGAGCGATTAAACGCCATAAGCTCTTCTTAGGGAAATTAATGAGAGCTCTAGATGAAACAGAAATTGCTGCCATAGAAGCCCGCTTAGAAGCAATCAAAGGGGTCAATAAAGTAGAAATTGCTAAGTTTCATCATCTTGAGCGAATGCGGGAAGATTTACTTAAAAATGATTCAAGACTTACACAGTTGATCCAGGATCATCCAGGACATGATTTACAAAACTTACGAACACTTATTCGTAATGCAAGAAAAGAAAAAGCTGAAAACAAACCACCGAAAGCCTTTAGAGAAATATTTCAAATTCTAAAAGCATTGGATAGCGATGAGCAAGTCCCTGAGACCGAGTAAAGCTATTGTGGGTAAAGATTGATTAATCATTTTTACTGCCCAAAAAAATAATTTCTTCTGCCACAGTTTTGATTGCTAAAGGAATTAACTTTGCTCCTTTAGGACAAGGTCCTCTTAGGCAATTTCCAGTCTCAATTTCATATACTGCATAATGCGTTGCGCAAACAATATGGTTAAAGCCTTCATCGAAGAACTCTGAGGGATTCCAATCCATTTCCATTGGCAAATGTGCGCAACGATTTAAATAAGCAACAATCAACTGATTTTTACGAAGAACAAATGCTGGCAAATAGTCTTCAGGATCTGCATTCATGCCAGGAAATGAATTAATGTCTGAGCAGCGAACCTGAAAACGTTTTGCTTGATTATTTTCCAGATCTTGCGAATGACAAATTACTTCTCCTTTTCGAACAATTAAATCATTTGGGGTTTCATTCATTAGTGAGGCAATCTAAAAAGGTTTAAAATCAACTTTACAGCAAAAATAAATTCATACAGACAACTTTTTTACATTCCAATACTATGACAAAACAAATTATTCCTTATTTACCCATCGACCTCAAAGAGCCTAAAGAAATTGTAGACGCTGTGCGTGCTCGCCGTGGGGGTACTCTCCTCAATTTAGACAGAATGCTACTTAATAGTCCTGCATTAATCAGAGGTTGGAATGCTCACTTAAAAGAAATTCGTGAGAATCTTACCCTTGACGATAAATACAAAGAAATCGGCATGTGTGGTGTAGCTATTCTTAATCGTGCTGAGTATGAGTTTATTCATCATGCTCCCGAACTCTTAAAAGCAGGTGGCACGCAAGCCCAAGTTGATGAACTAAGAAAAATTGATACGCAAGCGTTCAACTCTAGTTTGTTTGACGCAACAGAACTCGATGTCATTGCACTTACTGTCGCAATGACAAGGCATGTTGAAGTGCCAGTAGAAGTAATGGAACGTTTACAAAAAACGCTTGGAAACCAAGAAACAGTAGAAATGGTTGCTGTCGTGGCAACCTATAACATGGTTTCAAGGTTTTTAATCGCCACAGGTGTTTCTCCAGAAAGTCATTAATCTAAATTGACGCAATCTTTGTTTTATACCGAGATACATGAGAGCATTAGTCATATTCCAGCAGATGAGTGGAATCAATTAATTACAGATCCAGATGCCTCCCCTTTTATTCGTCACGAATATTTGGAGGCAATGGAATTAAGCGCTAGTGTTTCAGTAGGTACTGGATGGCAACCTTGTCATTTCGCAGTGAGGCATCGTGAAAATGATGAGTTACTCTGTGCAATGCCAGCTTACTTAAAAAAGCATTCTTATGGAGAGTTTGTTTTTGACTGGGCGTGGGCTAATGCGTATCAACAAAATGGCTTGCAATATTATCCAAAATTACTCAGTGCAATTCCGTTTACACCAGTAAGTGGTTCTCGGCTAATTGGAAATAACCTTGAAGCCCAAGAAATTTTAATTGCTACCAGTTTGCAATGGATTAAAGAGCAAAATATTTCTTCCATGCACATGCTCTTTCCAAGTAGTGCTTCAGAAGAACTTCTCAAGAAATTTAACTTTCTACGAAGAGAATCGATTCAGTTTCATTGGCAAAATCACTCACTCGAAAGACCTTCAGAGAAATTAACTGATTTCAATGAGTTTTTATATACCCTCAATAAAAAAAGACGTAATAATATCCTTAGAGAACGACAAAGTGTTGAGGAAGCAGGCATTATCTTTGAACACAAACCTGGCTCAACCATGGAGCCAAGGGACTGGGATGATTTTTATACCTTTTATGAATCGAATTACCTCAATCACGGCAATGCACCTTATTTGACGCGGTCTTTCTTTGACATAATTGGTAAAACAATGGCTGAATACATTCATGTCATTTTTGCAAATATAGATAACCGTCGTATCGCTAGCTCCTTACTCTTTAGAAATCGTGGTGAAAATGAACGAGTTTACGGTAGATACTGGGGAAGTACTGAGTATGTCAGCAACCTCCATTTTGAAACGGCTTACTACCAATCTATTGAATTTTGTATCCGTGAAAAAATTAGTGTTTTTGAAGGTGGTGCACAAGGAGAACATAAAATTCATCGGGGTTTATTGCCCGTAAACCTTTATTCAATGCATTATTTGGTCGATGACAGATTTGCAAATGCTGTACAGAACTTCTTAGAACAAGAAGGAAACTCGATGCACAAATACTTGAACGAACTAGTTGAACATCAACCCATCAAAAAATCTTAATTGAAACTTTTTAGCAAAGATTCCTAGTTAATCTAAATAGCAGATTCTTCAGAAATAGATTCCGAAAGCATATTTGTAGCAATATTGTTTTGTAGTAGTCGGCTATTTTTAGGTAAATTGGCGGCTAAAAACTCCATTTGATCAGCTAGAATATTTCTACCTTTCAGAATCATATCTTCATAAAGGCTGGGAATATAAGGCGCATAAATCAAGGACATCCCAGCATTTTCAGGAGAACGATTGCCCTTTTTTTGATTGCAAGATCGGCAAGAAATCACTAAATTCATCCAAGAATATCCACCACCTTTGGAAGACGGTGTAATGTGTTCGGCTTCAGCTTCACACTCGTTAATCGTACCAGCGCAATAAGCGCATAAACCTTGATCACGTTTATAGAGTTTGGCCTTAGTAATAGACGGAATGACTTCAAAAAGATTAATTCTAGAACTACCTTTGGTAGCGATAATTGAGTGTAGTTCGATTATCGACTGTTTGCCTGAAAGTCGGGAAACCCCTCCCCTCATCACCGCGACGGGCTTACCTAAAGTCCAAGCAATACTTCCTTCTGCGTAGTGTTTGGTAGCTTCCTCAGCGTTAATCCAACTCTGAGGAATACCAGCAACGTCTAGCTTCAAAATATGGAGCACGTTCAACCTCGATTAATTTTCTTAACAAAACCTCATTCAACTCTAATATTAATAGAGAATTCATGACATTGCTAAGAAAATTTCGTGGTGATGCTAAAAACAGGCACGAACCATTATTAATTACAAATTAACGAAAGATTAACGCTGTCCTATTTTTAGAGTTTTGAAAACATTTTGATGTTCTCTAGGTAAACATCTCCAATATTGAGGAGCAGCCTCTACTTGACCTCCAAGTGCTGCAGCCGCTTCCCAAACCCAACGAGGTTTATACAAGAATGCCCTAGCTAATGCTACTAAATCCGCCTCACCACGTTCTAAAATCTCTTGGGCTTGGGTAGGATCAGTGATCAGTCCTACAGCAATAGTTGGTAATCCAGTTTCTTCTTTCACTTTCTTTGCAAAGTCGACCTGATAACCTGGCTTAATAGTAATTTTTTGAGCGTGAGAGACACCACCACTTGAAACGTGAATGTAGGAAACATCATGAGCTTTCAGTGCATTACATAAAACCACCGTCTCTTCTGGGGTCCAACCGTCAGTGACCCAGTCACTTGCCGATAAACGAATTCCTAAAACGCCTTTATAAACTTCACGAACAGCAGCAAAAATCTCCAGCGGAAAACGCATTCTATTTGCAGATGACCCACCGTACTCATCAGTGCGTTGGTTGGCAACTGGCGATAAAAATTGATGAATTAAATAACCGTGGGCACCATGTAACTCAATGAAATCAACACCCAATCTTTCAGCACGTATAGCTGCTGTAGCAAAAGCGGCTTTAATTTCTTCAAGACCAGCTTTATCAAGTGCAATTGGCGGAACTTCATTGGGATTTTGAGGAATCGCTGATGGTGCTCTAGTTGGCCAGCCATTTGGCTGACTTGGATCGATTAAGGCTCCACCTTCCCATGGAGCAGCACTGGATGCTTTTCTACCCGCATGACATAACTGAATACCCACCTTAACTGCTGGGGCTAATGCCCGAGCCCTATGTAGATGGTCTGCCAAGGCTACTTCACAGGCATCGTTATATAAACCTAAACAGTGTGGCGTAATTCTGCCATCTGCAGTCACACCGGTGGCCTCTAATATAAGAGCGGAGGCACCACTATTTAATAAATTAGCCCAATGAAATAGGTGCCAATCATTTGCCAAACCATCAATTGATGAATATTGGCACATTGGCGCAACTACGGTTCTATTAGCTAATGTAAAGCCGCCATTCGGGGCAGGAAGATGAAATTCAGTGAAAAGTAAGCTCATAATAATTTTTTAGGGTTGATAAGTATTTGTCGAATATATTAAATTTGAATTGAATATAACGCTAGTTTAAAGGGAATGTTAAGATTGAAGAATAGAATCAAACTTACAAACATTTAACTCGTCTTTTTTGAAAGCAAAAGGTGTTATAGAAATGACAAAAAAATCAAATTCTCCTTTAATTTTACCGAGTGAAATTACACCCCAACATTTTTTTGAAAATCGCCGTAACTTAATGAAAGTTGCTGCTGCAAGTACCCTTACTGCCTCAATGGGAGACTGGTTCTCGAGGAATGCTTTTGCCCAAAGTTCTACTAACAAACTCAATAGCACACCTAATATGGCTTTTTCTGTCAATGAGAAAAAGACTAGTTATGAGGATGTTACAAGTTATAACAACTTTTATGAGTTTGGTATGGATAAAAGTGATCCAAAACAAAATGCGAAAAACTTCCAAACCACCCCTTGGAAAGTGAGTATTGAGGGCCTTGTAAATAAACCCAAAGTTTTTGATCTGGCAGACTTATTAAAACTAGCCCCAATGGAAGAACGTATTTATCGTATGCGCTGTGTTGAAGGCTGGTCGATGGTCATACCGTGGGTTGGATATTCCTTATCAAATTTGATTAAGCAAGTCGAGCCACAGGGTTCTGCAAAATTTGTGGAATTTATTTCACTTGCGGACAAAAAACAAATGCCAGGTATTGGTAGTGAAGTTATAAGCTGGCCATATGTTGAAGGACTCAGATTAGATGAAGCCATGCATCCCTTAACACTTCTAACACTTGGCTTGTATGGAGAAGTCTTACCGAAACAGAATGGCGCACCGGTAAGATTGGTGGTACCTTGGAAATATGGTTTCAAGAGTGCAAAATCGATCATCAAAATTCGTCTGGTTGAAAAGCAACCGGCCAACAGTTGGTGGCTAGCTAATCCTGGTGAATATGGCTTTTATTCAAACGTGAACCCAGAAGTTGATCATCCACGTTGGTCTCAGGCCAGTGAGAGAAGAATTGGTGATGACAAAGGATTTTTTGGTCCAAAGCGTAAAACATTAATGCACAATGGCTATGCTGAACAAGTAGGATCTATGTATGCCGGTATGGACCTTAAAAAGTATTACTAAACAGTATGGCTACCAAGCGATTCTTGTCTTATGTTTGTTTCCATTCATAAGACTTGTATGGTTTGGCTTCGCCAATGAATTAACTGCTAACCCAATTGAATTTATTACAAGGTATACCGGTACCTGGGCAATTGTTTTTTTATGTTGCACCCTCGCTGTTTCTCCACTTAGAAAAATTTCCAACTTCAACCACCTCCTGAGTTATCGCAGACCTTTGGGCTTAACCTGTTTTGCCTATGCTCTTCTTCATTTTTTAACTTGGCTCGTGTTAGATCATCAACTGGACCTTTCGGAAATTATTCCAGACTTCTACAAACGTACCTATATTACGATTGGATTGTTGGCGTTCATATTACTAATCCCCTTAGCAATTACGTCCACGAATCCTATGCAAAGAAAACTAGGGAGAAATTGGAAAAAACTTCATCAATTAATATATCTTATTGCCATCTTGGCTCCTCTTCATTATTGGATCCATAAAGCAGCTAAAAACAACTTATTTACAGTCAAAATCTACATTGGGATTATTAGTCTACTTCTCGCTTATCGCCTCTTCTATTGGGTAAAAAGGAATTTGGAGTCAAGGAACACTCAAAAAATCGTTAATTAGCAATGTTTTAAAATCCATCTTTTCAGGCCAAAAACTGATATGATTGAATGTTTAGTCGCTCTTGGATTGGTTCTTTAATAAAATCAACTTCGAGCAAGGTCTAGCAACACATTTGATATCAATATTCCAGAATTCTTTTTAGCATGACGTCTTTTAAACCCCCATTTACTCCCTTAGTAGAGTTAACCGACACCTTAATACATAGGGGCTTTGCTCTTTTACAAAACCGAGATTTCTTCTCATTTACACAGACAGATGCAACCCAATGGGAAGAACTAAAAAAAGGATGGGAATCTCTAGATCCGGATCAATATTTAAAAGATGGTGGTAAATATCGTCAGCGTAAACACGCTAGCGTAATTGTTTCTGATGAGAAAATTGAGTTAGTTCCTTATCGCCCGCACTTCCAACCCGTATCCTACAATGCCTTACACGGTGGCATGCAGCGTTGGTTTACAGAATGCTCAACAGATTTTATTAAAAGTCTGCCATTAAAAAACTTACTTTGTTCTCTAACTAAATTATTTGATCAAATAGAGGCATCCCAATCTAATCAAGCAGTTAATAAACCCCTTAACTGGTTCACAGAAGTTCATCAATTTAGAATTGACACAGCTAGCGGTATTGGCAGGCCTACGCCAGAGGGTGCCCACCGTGATGGAGTCCATTTTGTCGCAGTATTGCTAGTTGACAGACATTTTGTAAAAGGTGGGGAATCTCGCGTTTTTTCTGCCACCGGCCCGCAGGGAGAACGCTTCACGCTAGACGAATCATGGACGCTCTTAATTCTTGATGATTTAAAGGTCTTACATGAAACAACCCCCATTCAACCAATGGATCGACTTCATCCCGAACTCACTTGGCGTGATACCCTAGTTTTAACTTTCCGAAAAGATGCTTTTTTGGACGATTTAAGTAGTGCTTTAACAACTCAATCAACCTTTCCTGAGCCATCTTCATGTTAAGTCCACTTGGAAAGCGCTTAGCGATTTTCGTTATTTTTTTATCAGTTTTTATCCATGTTTTTTTTGGTTTTTACTTAGATTTTTCTGTTGATGAAGCCCACTATGCTTTGTATGGACTTCATTTAGATTGGAGTTACTTTGATCATCCACCATTAGTTGGATGGATTCAAGCCCTACCCATTAATTTACAATTTTCAGTAGGTTTTATTCGACTGTTAATTCCAGAAGTCATCTGGATTTTTAGCATCGTAGTGACCATGTCACTGACCCGACTCATTCTTGATTCTTTCTTTTACTTCTCAGGAGATATTCATTTTAAATCTGCCCCCCTTTGGGCAGCCCTGTGCCTAGTTAGCTCTCCGATTTTGCATGTGTTAGGTGTAGGACTACTCCCAGATACACTCTTAATGCTTATAGTGCCAATGATGATGTGGTTGACAATTAAACTACATCTTCAACTAACTCAACGGTATCCCCGTGATTTAGGACTTTGGATTTTACTAGGCTGCGTTTTAGGACTAGCAGCATTAGCAAAATATACATCATTGTTTTTTGCCCTTGCCATACCATTTTGTTTGATTAGTTGGAATGGCATGAAGATGTTTAATCGTCCTGGATTTTGGATTTGTCTTTTAATTGCAGCAATTTTCACTTCACCAATTATTTATTGGAATATTCAACATGAATGGATTTCTTTTACCTATCAAATAGCACACGGTTCAGGTGGAGAATGGAAATTTAAACGTTTAGGCGTTTTCCTCTTGAATCAAATGGTTTGTTTTGGAGTACTTTCGATTTTAGGGGTTATTTGGACTTATCGTCGACATCTCAATACGCCAACTCCCTTAACTCTATTTTTTATCATACCGTTCCTTTTGTTTTTATATTTTTCTGGAGGTGGTTCTAGCCTTCCTCATTGGACAAGTCCAGCTTGGATTGCACTTGCACCCATAGCAGGTATTGGCTTATCAAATGCTTGGGGGATGGGAAAAAGAGTTTGGATCAGATTCTTTCTCATCACTCAGTTATCCATTTGTGTAGCAGGCTTTTCATTATTATTGATGGGAGGAATCCCCACTGTATCAATGCAAGATCCACTCGGTAAAAACAACCCAATTGCAGATTTATTTGGATGGTCAGAAGCGGGTGAAAAAATGACAACCCTTGCACAAAACAATAAGATAGAGCATCTAGCTGTTCAAAACTGGACTTTGGGTAGTCGATTGGCTTGGTATTCAAAGCCTCTTCCAGTCCATATACTAGATGAACGAGTCGATCAATTTGATTTATGGTTTGGTAAGCTACCTATTGGTAAAGATGCATTACTTTTAAACTGGTCACAGATGTCATTTATTCCTCCCGTTGGAGATACAGGTTTTGAGAGTTGTGAGAAGATAGATTCAATGGTTGTTCATCGTTTTGGAAGAGATATTGCTCAATTTGATTTCTTATTATGTAAAAATTGGCAGGGCTCTTTCTCCCCCCAAAGAAACAACTATGATTTTAATCTGCCTATTGAAATCCAATCAACTCCATTGTTGGAATCAACTCCTGATCAACCAGTGCCTGAACCGTCTGTGCAAAATTCCAAGAATAATTAAATTTAACTTTTAAACCATTTATCATTAACTAAAAATTAGCCAATCTTATTATTCATTTTGACGAATCACATTCATAGCACTTTAAGACAAAAACTCTTTTCTTGGATGAGAGTTTTGATTTCATTTCTTCTTTTAGCTCGTGCCTTTACATTAATTGATTGGGAAAATATTGAGAAAGCCCTCCCTACGATTCAACTAGAGTGGCTTCTTTTAACCCTACTTTTTCTTTGGCTCAGCAACGCAACTTCTGGTCTGCGCTGGGGGAAAATTATGCAAGTTGGTGGTTTTATTTCTCCCTTGATTGAATACGTACGCTGGTATTTCTCGGGAGGCTTAATCAATCAGGGTTTACCAACAACTTTCGGCGGTGATAGTTACCGAGCCATTTCTGCGTACAATCACTCAAATAGAAATCCATCCATATCACCTGAGCAAGCTCCTAACCTAAAGTTATCTTTTTATAATGTCGCTCTTGATCGATCTTTAGGGTTCGCTGGAAATAGTATTTTAGGAGCTATTGGCCTGGGGCTCGGAGGATACATTTTTAATGACTGGTTAGGAACAACTGGTTGGATTTTATGTATCCTAATGATTATTGGAACTGGACTGATCTCCCTTCTCCTCCATTTGCAATTTAGCAAACAGATCATCCAAAATACACTGCTTAAATTAGATATTCATAACGGTTTCCAACCTACTATTTATGCATGGGGTTGGCCAAATGTTATATTTCAAATTCCAGTTGCAGTTTTTATTCATTTTTTAACTCTCGCTGCATACTGGGGGTGTTTAAAGGCTTGTCACGTTGATGCGCCAATTGAATCTTTATTAATTGGCATCCCAGCGATTAGTATCTTGATGATATTGCCCATCAGTATCTCGGGCTGGGGAATAAGGGAAACGTCCTTAGTAAGCATTTTAGGACTGTGGCACTTAGATACAAGCCTTGTTATTCTGAGTTCCTTACTGTATGGATTAATAACATTAATCACATTTCTGCCAGGTTTGTTGAGATTATTGGTAAAAAAAAATTCCACCTGAGATAATACCTTTATGACTATTCGTGTAGATACAATGCGGCGTATTGATCACCTTGCAGGTGTGCCTTTGTGCGCTCTTTTAAGTCCTTTTGTCCTTCTGTTTGATTGGTTGCGGAGCCTAGTTAGTCAGCCTTCTTCTAGTCCAAAAAAAGTTCTATTTATTGAACTGTCAGAAATGGGCAGTGCAATCCTAGTTGATCCTGCCATGAGAGAGACCATCAAACGGGGAGCGCAAATATATTTTCTTATTTTTAAAAGTAATCAAGTAAGTCTTGAGCTATTGAAAACGGTACCCAGTCAACATGTTCTAACCATAGATGCTAGTGGTCTTGTCCCCTTGATTATAAGTACGTTAAAAGTACTATGGAAAATTCATCAATTAAAAATCGATACGGTCATCGACTTAGAGTTGTTCTCGCGTTTTACTGCACTTTTAACAGGTTGTTCTCTGGCAAGACGTCGCGTTGGTTATCACATTTATCATGGCGAGGGATTGTGGCGTGGCAAGATGCTAACCCATGCTGTGCACTATAACCCGCATATCCATATTTCTAAAAATTTTATGTCGCTAGTCCATGCTGCTTTTAGTTCGACTCAGGAGCTGCCTTTTAGTAAGATACTGATTAAAGATGAAGATATCGTTTTAGCGCAAGCACAAGTCAGTGATGAGCAAAGGGATCTGGTAAGGCAGAGAATCATGCAATGTTTAAGCGAGTCAAATGCTAGTGACTCTTTAAAATCAACCTTTCCGAACCCGCTTATCTTAATTAATCCAAACGCAAGTGATTTATTACCTCAAAGGCGTTGGGCACCATCTCGCTTCTCAGATTTAATTAGTGTGGCTAGCCAAAAATGGCCAGAGGCTGTCTTTTTAATTACTGGCTCTCCTGAAGAAAAGCAATACGCACAAAATGTAATGAATGATGCAAAATCCAGTAACGTTATCAATTTTGCTGGTCAAGTCAAATTCACTCAATTACCAGCACTTTATCAACTAGCTGATTTGATGGTTACCAATGACTCCGGACCCGGACACTTTTCCTCAATTACACCTTTAGCCACAATTGTTTTATTTGGCCCTGAAACACCTGCCCTTTATGGCTCGCTTGGGAACTCAATCCCTATTTTTGCAGGCTTAGCGTGTTCACCGTGTGTTAGTGCTGCTAATCATCGTAAAACACCGTGTATTGACAACGTCTGTATGCAAGCCATTCAAGTTCCTCAAGTAATTAGTGCAATAGAAAAATTACTAGATACTCCGACCAATGAAATGGTAATCAACTTTGAATAGTGTGACGAGTTCATCCTTGGGCTCTGCTCGAGAAAGTGTGCCAATTTATGCCTGGTGCCTAGTCTTCATTCCTTTTTTAATTTGGGTAGTTATAGACCAAAACGATTTGAATACTCGTTTATTTTTAAGTTTAAATAAGCATTTTTCAAATCTACCTGATCTCTTTTGGACGACTTTATCTTTGTTTGGCAATGGATGGTTCTGCTTTGCAGTCCTACTTCCTGTAGTCTTTTTTGCACCTAGGGTTATTTTTGCAGCTTTACTTAGCGGAATTTTTACTGGTATCTTATCTAGCATTAGTAAATCCTATTTTGATACGCCAAGACCAGCAGGGGTCATTGATCATAGTAGTTTTCACATTATTGATTCACCCCTCCTCCACTCGGCAATGCCCTCTGGTCATACAATGACGGCTTTTGCGATTGCCTTTGCCGTTATTTTCTCCGCTCCCAAAAGTACTCTTAAATATTCCCTATTCGTTTGTATCATTGCAATTGGAGCCGGTTTATCAAGAATTGCAGTTGGAGCGCATTGGCCATCCGATGTCTTAATCGGAGCATCATTCGGGATTTTTTGTGGTTTAGTTGGAACTGTGCTGATCTTTAAAATTCCAGCCTCAACATTTAAAACCTATTCAATCTTGACAGCTGTCGTTGTTCTTATTAGTCTCGTCAACATTTATATCTTGATACAAGAAAAACTAGACTTTTCTATCAATCAACCACTCCAATTCATTACGGCATTATTTTTAAGTATTCATTTTGTGATTTACTTTAGCTTATTCATTAAACATCAACGGTCTTTGAAAAATCATGTTTAGTTATCGTCATGCCTTTCATGCTGGTAATCATGCGGATGTGCTCAAACATATCACCCTATTAATCGGCCTTAATTTGCTGCAAAAAAAGGAAATTGGTATTTCCCTGATTGACACGCATGCTGGAGCTGGAATCTATAATCTTGAAAGCGAATATGCCATCAAAAGCGAAGAAGCTATCGAAGGTGTTTTGCGATTAGCAACTTACTGTGCTGAAAACCCAGATGGAATTCCTGAGGGAGTTATCAACTATTTCAAAGAAATTGGTCATTTAAATAACCAAAAAACTAAATCCATTAAAACCTACCCTGGTTCATCTCAGTTAATGCTGCAAGCAATGAGGGTTCAAGATCAGCTGAAATTGATAGAGCTACACACTACAGATTATCCTAATCTCGTAGAGAATATGACCGTCTCACAAAGTGCGTATCGTCCTAAAAGATCGGTACAAATGTATCAGAAAGATGGTTTTACCCAGTTAAAAGCATTTCTGCCACCGCCAACACGCAGAGGCCTTTGTTTAATTGATCCGTCCTATGAGAATAAGGATGATTATCAGTTCGTTTTATCTGCTCTGAGGGATTCTATCAAGCGCTTTGCAACGGGTACCTATTTTATTTGGTATCCAATCTTACAACGCCGTGACGCAACTGAGTTACCGCATCAACTAGCAGAGTTCTGCAATGATCATCGGCTACCCTATTTACAAGCAGAACTGCAAATAAAAAGTCAAATATTGACAGAGGGTTTAGCTGCCAGTGGCATGTGGGTAATCAATCCACCTTGGCAACTGAAAGAACAACTTGCCATGTGCCTGCCCTTTTTAGTGAAAGCTCTAGGACAAGATGATTACAGCCGTTATGAATTGACAACTAAAGACTAGATCTTATTCTTCTCAAAAAAGAGTTAAAGCTTTATCTTAAAGGGATTAAAGTTAGTCTGATGATCATAATAATCTTCATCCTCTTTTTTCTTTAAAAAAGCGACAATTTTATACGTGAAGGGAACAGCTAAAATTTCCCAAGAAGTCTTCAGAATATATTGAGCCATTGCTACTTGAATAACTTGTTCAATTGGCCATATTGCATAAAATGCCAACATATAAAATAAACTAGAATCAACTAATTCCCCCAATGCGGTAGAGCCAATCATACGAAGCCAGAGATGTTTACCATTGAAATATATTTTCATTTTGGCGAGCACGAAAGAATTAACTAAACTTCCAGTCCAAAAAGCGATAATCGATCCGAAGACAATACGCCAAGTATTACCAAAAACAGATTCTAGACCTTCTTGTAAATGGCTGTTATATTCCCCAGGTGCTGGGGTTAAGTGGATAACGATTTGGGACATGAATGCAGCAAAAATTAGCGCACCAAATCCACACCATACAGCACGACGATCATGGGCATAACCATAAACCTCCGTAAAAATGTCACCAAAGGCATACGAAATAGGAAAAAACAGAACACCTGCCCCAAAAATCATGGTCCCTAAAAATGGTAATTCTATTTGAGCAGCCTTCCCAGCCCCAATTAAATTAGAACAAATGAGGACAGTAACAAACCCTACCAACATCAAATCATAATATTTGAATGATTTTTTGGTTGAGGGTATTACTGCCGTAGATTTTATGGAAGGGTTTGCCTGTTTGGTCTTCATGTAAGATTTAGTCTAAACTAGCATTTATATCATTTTTTTATCATATCAAGATTATGTCAAATAAAACAAGATTTCAGTGGGACGACCCTCTTTTAATTGCACAACAATTAACTATGGAAGAGCGCATGATTGCTGATGCAGCTCGACAATATAGTCAAGAACGGCTAATGCCAAGAATCCGTGAATCATTTCATAATGAGGTTACGGACCAGGCGATTTTTCGTGAAATGGGTGAATTAGGTTTTTTGGGTTGTACCATCCCAAGTGAATATGGTGGTGCTGGCTTAGGCTATGTCGCCTACGGAGTAATTGCCCGAGAAGTTGAGAGAGTTGACTCTGGTTATCGCTCCATGCTTTCAGTTCAGTCATCCCTTGTCATGTTACCAATTTACGAGTTTGGTTCAGAAGAGCAAAAACAAAAATATCTTCCTAAACTTGCA
Organism: uncultured beta proteobacterium; assembly: GCA_903889595.1. GTDB lineage: Bacteria > Pseudomonadota > Gammaproteobacteria > Burkholderiales > Burkholderiaceae > Polynucleobacter. The sequence goes on along the minus strand of CAISYI010000265.1, from coordinate 7,597 downwards.
AGCGGTCACTATATTGGTTGCTTTGGCTTAACAGAACCGGATCATGGTTCTGACCCAGGAAGCATGGTTACAAGAGCAAAATCAGTACCGGGTGGCTTTGAATTAACTGGTTCAAAAATATGGATTTCAAATGCTCCCTTTGCTGACGTATTTGTCATATGGGCGAAGAATGATGATGGCGTAATTCGTGGCTATATTTTAGAAAAAAATATGAAGGGTTTATCAGCTCCAGTCATGCATGGCAAGATGGGGCTTAGAGCTTCGACGACTGGTCAAGTTTTTATGGATCAGGTTTTTGTACCAGCAGAAAATGAATTGCCAAATGTATCGGGTTTAAAAGGTCCATTTACTTGCTTGAATTCAGCCAGATATGGTATTGCTTGGGGAGCCATGGGTGCTGCAGAAGAATGCATGCGCATTGCTCGCCAATACACTCTAGATCGTAAACAGTTTAATCGCCCACTCGCTTCAAATCAGTTAATACAGAAAAAACTGGCAGATATGCTAGCAGAAATTAGTTTAGCCTTACAGGGTGCACTTCGATTAGGCAGAATGAAAGAAGAAGGAATTGACTGCCCAGAGATTACTTCGATCATGAAGCGCAACTCTACAGGCAAAGCCTTAGAAATTGCCCGTATGGCTAGAGATATGTTGGGTGGTAACGGTATTTCAGAAGAATATGATGTGATTAGACATCTTTTAAACTTAGAAGTTGTGAATACCTACGAAGGTACTCATGATATCCATGCCCTTATTTTAGGACGCGCAATAACAGGGATTTCAGCTTTCTAAAAATTAATCAAAGACATTCAAAAGAATTAAACAACCCACTAGACTTTCGCTTAGTGGGTTTTTTTAGATTTCTATTTTTGCACCGAGTTCAACTACTCGGTTAGTTGGAATCTGATAAAAGTCTGAAGGCTTTGCTGCATTTTGATGCATCCAAGCAAAGATTTTCTCACGCCATATTGCCATTCCAGGCATCGCCGATGGGATGACAGAATCCCTTGCTAAGAAGTAAGATGTATCCATACTTTCACACTCAATATCGTAAGCTTTTAAATCATCAATAACTTTCAAGGCATTTGGTGTTTCTTTAAAACCATAAATAGCCCTTACTAAGTACATTTGATTACCAAGATCTTTAAATGTAATCCTTTGTTCCTCTTCCACGAATGGAACATCCCAAATACTAATTTTTAAGAAAATGACTCTTTCGTGCAAGATTTTATTGTGTTTCAAATTATGCAACATTGCAACTGGAACATAGTCAACATGACCAGTTAGGAAAACAGCTGTGCCTTCAACTCGTAAAGGTGGATGATTATTTAAAGACTCAATAAAACCAAGTAAAGGGATACCATTCTGAACAGATTTTTCACGTAGTAGTTTTCTGCCCAAATACCAGGTCATCAACAAAACAAAACAAATTACTCCAAGTAATAATGGGAACCAACCACCCTCAGAAATCTTTAGTAAATTAGCCGCGAAGAATGCAAAGTCGACGGATATAAATAAACCAATAATGACAAAAATTAGTATTGGATTCCAACGCCAAACAAAACTCATCACAATCGCAGATAAAATAGTTGTAATAATCATTGTTGTGGTAACAGCAATCCCGTATGCAGCAGCTAGATTTGCAGAGCTTTTAAAAGAAACGACTACGAAAATAACAATGATTAAAAGCATCCAATTAATCGCAGGCATATAAATTTGCCCTACCTCTCTCGCTGAAGTGTAGAAAATCCTCATTCTTGGCACAAATCCCAATAAGATAGCTTGACTCGTCATCGAGTAAGCACCTGAAATAACGGCTTGGGAGGCGATTACGGTTGCACAAGTGGCCAATATGACGAGTGTAAGAGTAAAAGCTTCGGGAACCATTAGGAAAAATGGATTAGAAATAGCCTCAGGGTTATTCAATAACATTGCTCCCTGACCAAAATAATTGAGAAGAAGACATGGCATGGCAATGAAGAACCAAGCGTAGCGAATTGGTTTTATACCAAAATGACCCATATCGGCGTAAAGTGCTTCTGCCCCGGTTAAAACCAAAAATACTGCTCCCAAGACAATAAAAGCTTGCAGAGAATGTTCCATTAAAAAATTGATAGCAAAAAGTGGGTTTATTGCAGAAATGATTTGAGGGTTGTCAACGATGTTGTAAATCCCCATTAAACCCAATACCACAAACCAAACCACCATAATCGGGCCAAACAATATACCAACCGTTGAAGTCCCCTTTTTTTGAATGAAGAAAAGTAAAACTAGAATAATGAGTGTGATTGGAATAACATAATGCTTAAATTCAGCAGAAACAACTTCAATTCCTTCAACAGCAGAAAGAACTGAAATAGCAGGTGTAATCACAGCGTCACCGTAAAACATACAGGCACCAAAAACTCCAAGCATCATAATGCAAGAAGCGCGCCTAGATCCAACTGGAGCTGTCCGAAGAGCAAGTGCCATCAGGGCAAGGATACCCCCCTCACCATTATTATTGGCGCGCATAACAAAAAGGACGTACTTGAGTGAAACGACAATCAAAAATGCCCAAAAGACCATTGATATCACCCCAAATACTGCATCGGGTGAGAACGGAATACCGTGTTCAGGACTAAAACATTCTTTGAGAGCATATAAGGGGCTAGTACCGATATCACCAAAGACGATACCGATGGCCGCAAGCATTAGAGATGATGTATTGCCACTCTTATGTTGAGAATGAGACTCAAGGTTGATAGGACGAAGAATCTTTGATTCTGAAAACTCACGGTTACTTAGGGACATGTTCTACCTTGTTGGTGCTCCAATGCTAAAAATTATATACCTTAAAAGGTTACGGCATATTATTTTCTAAGGGTAAACCCATGTGTTAACTCAACCAAATGCCCATACCCTGTGCATTTTTTTCAATATCTATGGCTAATAATTGTTGGACTTTAGTGTCGGTTAGCTCACACCCTTGGTTTCTGAGGGCTTGAGTATAAATATTAAGTAAACCTTCCTTCAGAAACTCATGGCGATTATCTGCAAACTTCAGTTTTTTTCCTAAGTTTTCAACCTCCTCTAACAACTTTGAAAAGGCTTCATAAATTTGTGGGACTTCCTTTAAAGAACCAAAGTGCGAAAAATATAAACAGGAAGGATTGAGGGCCAACACTTTCTTTAATGAACCTCTCAGAGACCTTGGATCAAAATGAGTAGAGCTTGTAGCCGGAAAAACAAAAGGCCCTTGAGATGTCACCAATTCCGGATACGACAAACCAAAGGTGTCACCAGTAAAGACTCCTTGGGATAACTCATCCCAAATACAAAGATGGTGTTTAGCATTTCCTGGAGTTTCTAAAATCGTCAGCATTCGACCAGCTAGATTGATTAAATCACCATCTTGAACTTCGATGATTCTTCTCGGTTGAATCGGTATTAAATTACCATATTCTTTATCGACCCTACTTTCACCGTAGAGGGATATTGCTACAGCCCTTAAAGAATTCGGGTCAATCAAATGACGGACTCCTCTGGGGTGCAGAAGCAACTTTGCATTAGGACAGTTTTGCATAAGTAAACCAGCTCCACCAGCATGGTCTAAATAAATCTGAGTAAGAATAATGTAACTGACTTGATCATAGCTACAACCCAAATCTTTAATTGTTGCTAAAATTCGAGGAATAGAGAAATTGGTTCCAGTATCAATGATGGCTAATCGATCCCCTGAGGGAGCTCTTTGTGTAACAACATAGCAGGAATCACTTTGTGTACGACCAAAACCCGTATCAACCAAGACAATCCTACAACCCAAATCTTTACCAAATCGTAACGCCATATTTTTCGTTGATTTTTTATTCTTTGTTATTAATCATCCATCGTTAAATCATACTTGAAGTTAAACTAGACAAACAATCCTTTAAAAAAAAATTATGAAAAATCCAATTATTCAATTCCTTCGAAAGCTAGAACTTGACATCTATGTTGAGTGGTTAGATTTTATTATTTTGTTTTTAGACATCTCAATCATCTTATTCCTAGCTTGGTTAATTTCGAGGCTCTCTAGACGAATCATCCTTGGAATCGAAGGAAAAATGACAGAGCATACAGCAACAGATGATACGAAGAGAATCAAAACTCTTTCTCGCGTCATGCGTTACATCACATCTGTAGTAATATTTGCTCTATCCACTATGACAGTGCTTTCTACTTTAGGAATTCCTGTCGCACCATTAATAGCGACTGCTGGAGTGGCGGGCGTCGCAATTGGTTTTGGTGCTCAATCATTAGTTAAAGACTTCTTTACAGGTTTCGTCATATTGATTGAGAATCAAGTTCGACAAGGCGATAGAGTCAATATTGCTGGAAAATTTGGGTCAGTAGAAGAAGTTACCTTAAGGTATATCCGACTAAGAGACTATGAGGGTGTGGTCCATTTTGTGCCCAATAGCGCAATATCAGTGGTAACGAATTACTCCAGAAATTTTATTTACGCTGTAATGGATGTGTGCGTTGCATACAAAACAGATTTAAATCATTTAAATCAAACTTTAATCCAAGTGGCTAAAGCAATGCGGGAAGATCCTAAGTTTAGTGATCTCATATTAGCCGACCTGGAGATTGCAGGATTAGATAATTTTGGTGACTCATCAATTGTTGTCAAATGTAGAATTAAAGTTGATACTAATTCTCAATTGTTGATCAAACGAGAGTTTCAAGGCAGACTGAAATTAGCTTTTGAACAAGAAGATATTGAGATTCCATTCCCACAATTGGTGATTCAACAACCACCTAAAATAACCCCTTCAATAACATAAGTTTTTTTAAGGGATTGCTATTCAAGGTTAAACATGATATAGTTACCCTCTTAGTACAGATCAGACGCGGGGTGGAGCAGTCTGGCAGCTCGTCGGGCTCATAACCCGAAGGTCATAGGTTCAAATCCTATCCCCGCAACCAATTAAAGACCTCTAATTTAATACATTAGAGGTCTTTAGTCTTTTATACATATTCACTTTAATTATTCAAAGTTGCACTTCGTATTAGAATTCACCTAGTGTTCTAAATGGATATTAAAAATAACTACAATTTTTCTATTTTGATCAATTCCAATCGATTATTTTCAATCAGACATCTCCAATATTTAACGTTTTTCAGTCATTTAATTTCAATCCAGACTGCTGAATAAGATTTCCCCATTTAATAGACTCTGTTTTCATGATTTGCTTAAAGTCATTTGAACTCGAACCAATTGTTTCCATACCCTGCTGGAAAATAGATTGTTTAATCGTGTTATCTGAAAGTATTTGTTGAACGGCTTTATGAATATCGTTGATAACTGGCATTGGTGTTGCGCTTGGCGCCACTAATCCAGTCCAACCTTGAATCACAACTTCGGGGAACCCCTGCTCTACTAAGGTTGGAACATCAGGAAATTGTTGAACTCGCAAAGGCGAGGCGATAGCCAATAAGTTTAATTTACCAGACCTAATATGACTGATGGCAGAGGCCAAAGGTACAAACATTAAATCAGTATGTCCACCCATTACGTCAAGCATCCCAGCGGCATCTCCACGGTTAGGAATATGAGTTAACTTAATATTTGCATTAGCAGAAAATAACTCTGCGGCTAAATGTCCAAGATTACCAACCCCAGCTGAACTAAAGTTTAAAGAACGCTCATTCTTTTTAGAAAACGAAACAAGGTCATTGACATTTTTAAAAGGAAGTTGTGGGTTTGATACCAAAGCAAAAATGATTGAAGTAGTTTGAGTAATCGGCGCTAAATCTTCCAAAGGTCTAAATGGCATATTCTTATAAACATGAGGGTTGACTGTCATAAGACTAGGTACTACAAGTCCCAATGTATAACCATCGGCTGGAGCCTTTGCAACCAAATCAATACCCACAATACCATTTGCACCTGGCTTATTTTCAACGACTACGTTCCACTTAAATGATTCAGACAAGCCCGTCGCAATGATTCTTGCAATCACATCAGCAGATGAACCTGCGGAATTTGCAACTACTAATCGAATCGGTCTAGAGGGATATTTTTCTGCTGCAATTGCCTGTGAGAAAAATAGGGCCAAAATAAAATAAGTACTTAACTGTCGAATGGTTTTCATTTCAACTACCTCAAAAGGACTTCAGGATTAATTAAACGTAAGTTTTCTTTGTTCACATAACGAATGACTTGCTCGAATGCTTCCCCAAAATAGAGCTCGAAGGTATCAATGTCTGCCCAGCCTAAATGGGGAATACAAACAACGTTTTCCATTTTTAAAAACGGGTGATTACCGTCAAGAATTGGTTCATTCTCATAAACATCAACACCTGCAAAACCAGGGCGACCATTTTGCAAAGCCTTCTCTAATGCCCCCTCTTCTACTAGTTCAGCTCGTGCGGTATTAATAAATAATGCCGTTGACTTCATCAAACTAAGATCGGCATAAGATACTGAATTAGCTGTATCTTTACTGTAGCGCAAATGAAGACTCAATACATCAGCGCGTGAAAATAAATCTGCTTTACTATTTGCAACTTCATACCCCAATTCTTTTGCCTTATTTACTGAAGCATCTCGGCCCCAAATTAAAATATGCATACCCATAGCATGCGCAGCCCTTGCCACAATTTGGCCAATAACACCTAAACCATAAATTCCCAAAGTCGACCCAGCAAGCCTGTGGGACAGAGTAATTGGGAATTGACCTTCCTTCATTCTTGTGGCTTCCAGAACAACGTTTCTTCTCACAGCGAGCATCAGAGCTAAAGTTAATTCAGCAGGAGCTTCTGGCGAAGAAGAAATGCCATGAGTGACTGCAATTCCATGCTTCGTACATGCGGCATAATCAATTGTTTTACTGTGTCGCCCTACCAAAGAAATTAATCGAAGTTTGGGTAAATGTCTTAACAACTCCTCATCAATAGAAATACGTTCCCGAATAATGACCAAAATATCGGCATCCTTCAGTCGAGCAATTAACTCATCACGGTGCTTAACTGGCTCCACATAAACTTTCACTTGATGCGCAGATAACAGCGAGTAGCAATTCAAATTTTTCACACAATTTTGGTAATCATCTGCAATGACTATATTCATAAAATTATTCCAATATCTATCAAAAAAAACATAAACAAAATCCAACCCTAAAACTAACATCGCATTTCAAAAGGATTTCTAGTAACTGATTGGACGATAGAGCTAAACCAAACCGAATATCATTAGCAACTACCTCTTCATCCCTGAACTTGATGATGGAGAGTACAGATCCAAATACCTCTTCTTGAGTGACGCGCAAATTAATTTTGACCTACTACTTAACTTAATAAGTTTTTACTTAAAAAATTCAGTCAGCATAAATTGTTCTTATATTAAGTTTTAATAGAAAACTTAAAGTAAATCTATTGGGGTAAAACATGAGGAGAAATTAATATAGCTAAATTTGATCTTACCTTAGAAATAATCCATCTTTATTCAGCGTAGTATGAATGATTAACTAGGGAGTTATTAAGGATTTTCTTGAGAGCCTTCCAATCAGGCATATGCTGATCCATTAAAGTTACAAACCGACGGTTATGGCTTGGTTCAATGAGGTGCATC
>CAISYI010000264.1 GCA_903889595.1 uncultured beta proteobacterium | reverse complement strand
TGCTAAACAGTCAAGTGCTAATACAGATTCAAAAGTATTCCATGTTAGTACGAAAATTCCTGCAGGCCCTGGAAAGATCTTGCTTGCATATGCAAATACAAACTATTCATCAAACCTAGTAGCATTAAATGCCGCTTTGGGCGGTGTATCTTCAACTGTGAACGAAACAGTTGTGGGCTATGACTATCCTTTAGATGATAAGACAGATGCATATGTTAACTATGGTTATACAAGTGCTTCGAATAATTCTGGTACTGGATATGTTTATGGTGCTGGTATTAGAATGAAGTTCTAAGAAATTAAATAGTAATTAAACCAACAAGTGAAATTTTCATTTGTTGGTTTTCTAATACAGGATGTAAATGATATCTAAGTCAACTCAAGTAATTCAATTCTATTTAGATGACGAATTAATTCAAATCCCAATGGAAAATCAACAAGAAACTTTGTTAGATTTTATTCGCTTAAAAAAAAATAATAAGAGTGTTAAAGAAGGCTGTGGTGAGGGGGACTGCGGTGCTTGTATGGTTCTTCAGGCTGAGAGTAAGGACGGGCGATTAGTTTATAAACCGATTAACTCCTGTATTAAATTTGTTCCAACATTACACAAAAGATCAATCTATACCGCTAAGTATATTTCAGCCTCGTTAGAGGAGTTACATCCAGTGCAAGAGGCATTGGTGGCAAGTCATGGTTCTCAATGTGGATTTTGCACGCCAGGTTTTGTTATCTCCCTATTAGCCTACTACTTAGAAAACGAATCAAAGAATACGAATGAATCAGAAATTATCAGTGCTATTTCGGGTAATCTTTGTCGATGTACTGGCTATCGACCGATCATTGAAGCTGGGATACAAATGAATAATTTGGATGAGCCAAGCCGTTTTAGTCGGCAAGATGCATATTCAGAGCATCGTTTGCAACAACAAATCAATCTAGAGTTACAGCCGGATTTAGTCACAGAAACATTTATAGCGCCGAGTGATTTAGATACATTTGCAAATATTTATGCAGCAAATCCGGAGTATCAAATCCTCGCAGGTGCAACTGACGTAGGTTTGTGGGTTACTCAACATTTGAAACAGTTAAAGACCCTGTTGTTTATTGGTCAAGTAAAAGAACTTCAGGTAATAAATGAGGATAGTCAATTTATTTGGATTGGAGCAGGGATAAATTTAGAAGCTGCTTATGAGAAGATTGTTCAACATTACCCAGATCTCAAAGAATTACATCAACGTTTCGCTTCCTTGCCGATTAGACAATCGGGTACGTTATGTGGGAACGTAGCTAACGGTTCTCCTATTGGCGATAGTATGCCTATCTTGATAGCTCTTAATACTTTGATTGTGCTTCGACAAGGACAATCGACGAGAGAAATGAATCTTGAAGATTTTTATTTAGGTTATCAGAAAAAAAATCTGTTACCCGGAGAGTTCGTAGAGGCAGTAAAAATTCCTTTACCCACAAAAAATGATCGAATCGCTAGCTATAAAGTTTCAAAAAGATATGAGCAAGATATTTCTGCGATATGTTTTGGTGCAAAACTCAATTTAGAGAACGATCATATTCAATCTATCCGCATTGCATTTGGTGGCATGGCGGCAATTCCTAAAAGAGCAATTGAGTTAGAGAAATTTTTAACCAAAAAACCTTGGACTCAGGCAGTCATACTAGAAGCAACAGAGATAATTGATCAAGATTTCCAACCATTAACAGATTTGAGGGCAACGGCCAGTTATCGCTCACAAGTAGCAAAAAATTTATTCATCCGTTTTTATAATGAGGTGAACCAAACGGGATTATCTTTAAACGACTTTTCCCCTATCATCAGTGAGAGTCTTGCTAATGAGTGATGCTAAAAATGTGAGTACGATGGGGCAACAAATACACCATGAAAGCGCTCATTTACATGTGTCAGGAAACGCTAAGTATGTTGATGATATTTCGTTGCCTGCTAATGCCTTACATGTAGCTTTGGGTGTTAGTCGTATTGCAAGGGGTAAAATTCTTGAGCTTGATTTAACTAATGTCCAAGAATTTCCAGGCGTCATTACGGTATTAACAAGCTCTGATATTCCGGGTGAAAATAATTTTGGTGGTGTGGTAAAAGATGATCCAATCTTCCCGGATATCCAAATTGATTTTTATGGACAACCCTTATTTGCGGTAATCGCCACATCTCATTTGATTGCTAAACAAGCTGCGCAATTAGCGGTAGTGCAAGTTGAGGAAGAGACTCCTATCTTTGAAATTCGTGAGGCAATTGCTAAAAATAGTTTTGTACTACCTCCTGTCGCTATCGAAAGAGGCGATGTTGAGCAAGGTTTTTCGTCATCGACGCATCGCCTTAAAAATTCTATTCAATTAGGTGGGCAAGAACACTTTTATTTAGAAGGACAAATCGCCTGTGCGGTACCAATGGAAGATGGTGAATTAACGATCTATTCATCTACCCAACATCCAAGTGAAGTTCAGCATTTGGTATCCCATGCCCTCAATAAGCCAGCTGCCATGATTCGAATTGAATGTAAAAGGATGGGCGGGGGATTTGGTGGCAAAGAAAGCCAGCCAGCCTGGTTTGCAATTATTGCAGCATTAGCAGCCGAAAAAACAAAATTGCCAGTGAAGTTAAGAGTAGATCGAGAAATGGATATGACGATCACAGGTAAGCGGCACGATTTTGAATTCGATTATGAAATAGGCTTTGATGCAAATGGTAAGATTCTGTCATTTGATGTGATGATGGTATCTCGGTGTGGCTTTTCAGCTGACTTATCTGGGCCGGTCAACGACAGGGCATTATTTCATTTAGATAACTGTTATTTCATTCCGAATGTGCGAGCCATCTCTTATCGCTGTAAAACTAATACTGTTTCTAATACTGCGTTTAGAGGCTTTGGTGGTCCCCAAGGCATGTACTGTATTGAATATGCAATCGAAGACATTGCTGATTACTTAAATGTAGATCCACTTGAAATTCGTCAAAAGAATTTCTATAAAAAAAATATGCTGACCCATTTTGATATGCCAGTGGAGGATATCATTATTGAAGATTTAGTTGATCAGTTATCGCAGTCCTCTCGTTATTTGGAGCGACGCGAGAAAATTACCAAATTTAATCAACAAAATAGTCACTTTAAAAGGGGTATTTCTTTAACCCCAGTAAAGTTTGGTATTTCCTTTACAGCCACCCACTTTAATCAAGCAGGAGCGTTAATCCATATCTATACCGATGGCAGTATTTTGGTTAATCATGGTGGCTTAGAAATGGGGCAGGGGTTAAATACAAAAATTCGACAAATTGTAGCTAATGAATTTAATGTCGATTACTCTGTGGTCAAAATGTCAGCGACGGATACGAGTAAAATTCCGAACACTTCGGCTACTGCCGCTTCTTCAGGAACCGATCTGAATGGCATGGCCTCTCAAAATGCAGCACAAACTCTTATTACAAGAATGAAAGAGTTCTTGGCCACTAAATATCAATTATCGGTAACTGATATTAAGTTTAAAAACAATGAAGTTCTCTTAGGTTCTCAAGCCATTAGTTTTGAAAAAGCAGTTAAAGAATGTTATGTCGGCAGGATTTCACTTTCCGCGACGGGGTTTTATGCGACGCCAAAAATTCATTACGATGCAAAAACGCGTAAAGGCAGACCCTTCTTTTATTTCTCCTATGGGGCGGCTGTTTCAGAAGTAGTTATTGATACTCTAACTGGTGAAATGAAACTACTACAAGTCGATATTTTGCATGATGTCGGTCAATCAATTAACCCTGCGATTGACATAGGTCAGATTGAGGGGGGCTTTGTTCAAGGTCTAGGATGGCTAACGACAGAAGAATTATGGTGGAATCCAAAAGGTAAACTGATGACGAATTCACCCTCTACCTATAAAATTCCAACCGCTTTGGATTGGCCTAAAAATGCCAAAACCAATTTATATGCATCCTTAGGAAATATTGAAAATACCATTTATAAATCAAAAGCAGTTGGCGAGCCTCCTTTAATGTTGGCATTTTCAGTTTTTCACGCTATTAAACATGCTATTCGTTCACAGGTAGGGCAAGAAGGTGTCCTGCACTTGAGTGCACCCGCGACGCCAGAGTCGATCTTAACTGCTTTAAATTCGAAGTATGACTAAAGAGTTCGAACGCATTAAACAACTAATTCTCACTCATCACAAAGTGGTACGAGTGGTGATTGCTGAGGCGAAGGGTTCGACGCCAAGGGATCAAGGTTCGAGTATGTTGGTCTGGTTTAACCGAGCAGGCAAGGTTGAAACATTTGATTCCATTGGCGGTGGATTTCTAGAAGAAAAAGCAATTGAAATTGCCTTGCTCAGCATCAATCAGCTGTATGAAAAAATTTATTTGCAGTCTTTTATATTGGGTGTCGAGTTAGACCAGTGTTGTGGAGGAACTGTAAAGTTAATTTGGGAGCGATTTGAATCCATTGCTGATATTGATTGGTTATTTCAAACACGTTCTTTATCTAACCCCTATCAAAAAGTACTCAATGTAAAAACAGGAAAAAATCAACTATTAGTTCAAGATTCGAATTTAACGAATAGGGTTTTGAAAGGACTGATTGACTTTCCCCAAGCTACATTTTTTTATGAAACTGTTCAATATCCAAGCCCCGAATTATGGTTGTTTGGAGCTGGGCATGTCGCAACACATTTAATAAAAAATTTACCAGATTTGAATTTTCAAGTTCGATGTTTCGATACTAGAGAATTTATTTTAGGTAAGTCTGAAATGGATTATGAGTTGGAATATCCTCAGGTTAATTTTAATTTTCAAACAGATTTCTTAAATTTAATTTCTTTGGCACCTATAGGTAGTTATTTTTTGGTGATGACTCATAGTCATCAATTAGATTTCTTAATATGCCAAAAAGTTCTTGAAAAAAATTCTTTCAGATTTTTAGGTTTGATCGGTTCAAAAACGAAATCAGCTCGTTTTAAGAAAAGATTATTAGATACCGGTCTTGATGAGAAGGTGGTGAAAGGTTTAACATGCCCCATTGGTAAAAAATATCATTTCTCAAAAAATCCAGCCGTCATCGCAATAGAGATTATGTCAATGTTATTAGAGGTACAAGAAAGTCAATATTTATTGGCAAGAGAATCTAACCCTTACCAATCCTTAAGCCCAGCAAGTGATTAGAAAATGTCTAAGAAATTATTTAAAGCTAGGATATTGCACTTTATGGATCAGTTTGATTCTAGAGAGTCAAACTATGAATATTTTGCACAAGGCGGCTTATTGATTAATGATGGCATCATTGAAAAGTGTGGTCCACTGAGTTCTTTAATACCCTTCATCAGTGAAGACGTTTCAATTATTGACTATAGTGATAAATTAATCATCCCTGGCTTCATTGATACCCATTTACACTACCCTCAAATCGATGTGATCGCTTCTCCCGGTAAGGACTTATTAGATTGGTTAGAACGATTTACTTTTCGGTCTGAAGCAAAGTATCAAAATCCAGACTGGGCAAACCAGTCTAGTGAATTCTTTTTAGAGGAACTGCTTCGTAATGGCACCACATCCGCCTTAGTATTTGGAACAGTTCATCCTGAATCTGCTGACGCCCTTTTTAGTGCCGCATTTGAGCGTAACTTTAGATTGATTACAGGTAAAGTTGCGATGGATCGTAATTGTCCTGAGTACTTGCAAGATACACCTGAGTCAAGTTATGAGGAAGCTCTGGAGTTAATTAATAATTGGCACTTAAAAGGTCGCTTACAATACGCAATCACACCTAGATTTGCCATTACTTCCAGTGAAGCGCAATTAGAAAAGACAGCTGAATTAGCTTGTCTTTATCCAAATATGGTTATTCAAACACACCTAGCTGAAAATGTAGATGAAGTTGCTTGGATGAAAGAGTTATTTCCTAAGCACCGCAGTTATCTTGATGTCTATGATCAATATGGTCTGCTAAGACCTAACTCTATATATGCCCATTGTATTTATCTGGATGAATTAGATGAAAAGCGCTTACATACAACCCAAAGTTCCATTGCCTTTTGTCCTACTTCCAACCTTTTTTTAGGCAGTGGTTTAATGAATTTACAGCATTACCTAAATAAGAAAATCCAGGTTTCTTTGGCAACTGATATTGGTGGTGGCACGACTTTTAGTATGCTCAGAACCATGGGGCGTGCCTATGAGGTTGCGCATTTACGTGGAGATGTGATGAGTGCGTTTGATTTATTCTATCTTGCAACATTTGCTGGAGCCAAGGTACTTGGGCTTGATCGGCATATTGGCAATTTTATGCCTGGTAAAGAAGCAGATTTTATCGTGTTAGATTTAAAAGCTACCCCACTGATGGAAAGAAGAATTAATTCTTGTCAAACTCTAGAAGAGGAGTTGTTTGTCGCTATCATTCTTGGGGATGATCGTAATATTCAAGCTACTTACTTGATGGCTGAAAAAAAATATCAACGAATGTAACGGTATTCTTCGGTATAGTGAATACCAATTAAATAAGGCTTGAATCTTTTGTAAAAGTCTCAAGCCTTCGTTATTCGATAAGGTAGAAAAAAAACTCCCCAAACAACTAAAGCATTATTTGGGGAGTTAACTCCAAAATTAATTCGGTAACTGACCTTCTACACCTTCAACGTAAAATTTAATACTATCAATTTCTTGGTCCGTGAAGGATTGACCTGCAGCTAACTTCATTGAGCCATCTTGTAATTTCATTGGTCCTGAAAATACTTTGAACTTACCGGAAATGATATCTGCCTGTTTCGCTTCTACTTCTTTTTTGACAGAAGCAGGAATACTGTTGTTTAACGATACAAGTCCATCCATACCATCTTTCATGCCACCCCAAACGTTTTCTTTAGATGGTTTTCCAGCTACTGCAGCTTTCAGAGTTTTTACGTAGTAAGGACCCCAATTGTGGATTACTGAAGCTAAGTGTGCTTTGGGTGCAAGTGCTGACATATCTGAATTCCAACCAAATGCATAGACACCTTTTTCAGCAGCTGTTTGTAAAGTTGCTGTTGAGTCCGTATTTTGTAGCAACATATCAGCTCCTTGACCGATTAATGTTTCTGCTGCTTGACGTTCTTTTGCTGGGTCATACCATGAACTAATCCAGATTACCTTTGTTTTTACTTTAGGATTTACGCTACGAGCACCCATAGTGTAAGAGTTAATATTGCGAACTACTTCAGGGATTGGGAAAGAGGCAACAAAACCAAGTGTGTTGGATTTAGTCATTCTGCCTGCAATCATTCCTGCAAGATAGGCAGGCTCATAAATTCTTGAGTTATAGGTATGGACGTTTTCAGAAGATTTGAATCCTGTGTTGTGATAGAACTCGACCTTTGGAAATGACTTACCAACTTTAAGTGTTTGTTCCATATAGCCAAATGATGTCGTAAAAATATATTGATTACCTTTGGCGGCTAAATCACGAATGACGCGTTCCGCATCTGCACTTTCTGGGACGTTTTCAACAATCGTTGTCGTGACTTGTGAACCCAATTCCTTTTTAACTAACTTCACTCCTGTGTCATGAGCAAAAGTCCAACCAGCATCTCCTGCTGTGCCAAAATATACAAATGCTGCTTTTACTGGTTCTGCAGCAGTTACACTTTGAGCTAAGCCCAAAGTCATGAGTGATGCTGAAATTAATAACATGCGTTTAGAAAGCTTCATTTACTTCTCCTTTTATATAAAAAATACTATCGATCGTCAAAAAATGGTTTTCCTAGCCACGCTGGGGCGTGACGGCGAATAGTTTCTTTATCCATTGATAAATACACTAATACTAGAATTGTTGTGACATAGGGAAAGCTAGCTAATACAAAGGCGGATATCTTAATATCTACCAATTGAAAGTAAAGGCCGAGGACTGTTACACTACCAAAAAGTAAGGCACCTAAAGCAACTTTAAATGGACGCCATGTACCAAATACAACTAAGGCAAGAGCAATCCATCCATTCCCAGAGGTTAATCCGTCTTGCCAAATTTTGAATTGTGCGAGAGCATAGTAAACTCCAGCTAAGCCAGCAAAGCCACCTCCAAATAAGACGGCTAAATAACGGATTTTAGTAACTGGCAAGCCTAAAGATCTTGCTACGGCAGGAGACTCACCAACAGATCTTAGGGCTAAACCCGCTTTTGATTTGGTTAAGAACCAAGCTATAGCAATCACAGAAAAGATACAAAAGTAGGCAACATAGTCTAAAGAGAATAGTGATGGGCCTAATAGGGGAATGTCTTTTAAAATAGGAATAGGTGCAGGGGCAAAGCTCTTTGCAGCAGAAAAGCCGACATAAGCTTTACCAATAACCGCCGAAAGACCAACTCCCAGTATTGTTAAAGATAGTCCAGTTGCCACCTGATTGGCTTGCAAACTGATTGTCACAAAAGCAAAAAGTAAGGTAAATAAAACACTAACAGCTACGCCAATCAACAAGGCTAAAAACAATGGGCTGCCTTCTGCTACAGCCAAAAAACTAGACAAGGCCCCCATTAACATGGTGCCTTCAAGACCTAAGTTGAGGACACCAGCTTTTTCCGCAATTAATTCTCCCAAAGCAGCAAAAAGTAATGGAATGGCCGCGCCAATGGCACTGACTAATAAGGGGGTGAGAGAGTCAATTAACATACTTGGCTCCTATTTTTTTTAATATGACGATTTCGTAATTGATTAAAACATCACAGGCCAAAAGGTATAAAAGTAGGAATCCTTGAAATACTTGACTGACAGATTTAGGGAGCTGCATGGTTACTTGGACAGATTCTCCGCCTAAATAAAGTAATGCCATTAATAGTGACGCTAAGACCACTCCTGATACTTTCAAACGTCCAAGCGTTGCGACGATAATCGCTGTAAAACCGTACCCAGGTGTCCACTTATCGTTTAACTGACCAATTGGTCCGGCTACTTCGGTCGCTCCGGCAATTCCTGCAATCAAGCCACTAAATATTAAGACAATCCAGATAATCTTTTTTTCATTAAAGCCCACATATTTTGCAGCTCCAGGAGCGATGCCTACCACCAAATTTTTAAAACCAGCGAATAATTTTTCGTTATACATCCAAACTAATGGTATAAAAAAAAGAGTAATAAAGATGGAAGTATTTATCCTAGTTCCATCCCAGAAAGACCAGCCAAGGAAGGCGAGCGGTGTAAATAGAGCCTCATCTGCAAACGAAATCGTAATTGGAAAATTATTACCCATTGGATCTTTCCAAGGCCCATAGACTAAAAACTTGATAGTTAAATCAGCTACATAAGTCAGCATTAAACTGACAAGAATTTCATTGGTATTAAATTGGGCTCTACATAAGGCGGTAAGACTTGCCCATAAAGCACCACCAAGAGCGCTAGCTAAAACCATGATAAATAGGGTCCACTGTCCTAGGGCATTTGCATAGTGAATTGCAATACCTGTCGCAAAAATGCCACCAATATACATTTGACCTTCGGCACCAATATTCCAAATATTTGCTCTGTAGCAGATGGTCAGACCCAAAGCAATTAAGCATAAGGGAGAAGCCTTTAGCAATAATTCGCTAATGCCATTTATGTCACTAATAGGATCAAAGAAAAAAGCTTTATATGCTATGAATGGATTTTCCCCTAATAACTGAAACAACACTAATCCGGAAAGTAGTGTCAATGTAATAGCGATCAAGGGTGCATAAATTTGCATCGATTGATTGGGCTCTTTACGGGATTTCAACTGAAACTTCATCATGAGTTTTTAATTTTTAAAGCTTATTTTTTCAAGGAATATAACCTTTACTATGCTCTGATTAAAACTGATGCAAAACTGCGAAGAATCCAAAATGGTACATTTTCACTTTGAGGCTGCACCAAATTGGAACTTATGACGAGCTTTTCAAACAAATTAATTTAATCTCTATATAAACTAAAACCGTAAGTACCTGATTTGTGATTTTTTCAAAAAACTATTTATTCTGGATAAACTGATTATGGAGTTTGAACAAGAAAGTAAAGAATCATTTAGGCTTGTTCTTGAAAACATTTCTAAATCGTATCCGCTCATCAAAGCGAACAATGCAATTTCACTGCATGTAAAACCTGGAGAGATTCATGCCATTCTTGGCGAAAATGGAGCGGGTAAAAGTACTCTAATGAAAATTCTTTATGGGGTGATTAAACCCGATGAAGGAAGTATTTTTTGGGAAGGTGAAAAGGTAGAAATCAACAATCCGGCTTTCGCTCGAAAGTTAGGAATCGGTATGATATTTCAACATTTCGCATTGTTTGAATCTTTAACTGTTTTAGAAAATATCTGGCTTTCAATGGATGAAAAGTATTCTTTAAAGCAGCTTGAAGAAGAAGTTATAAAGACTTCTGAATATTATGGATTACCAATTAACCCCAAAAGAATGTTACATAGTATGTCGGTTGGCGAACGACAGAGAGTCGAGATTGTTAGGTGTTTATTGCAAAAACCTAAACTATTGATTATGGATGAGCCAACATCTGTTTTAACACCTCAGGCAGTACAAGTATTATTTAAAACAATTAGGCAGTTAGCTTCCGAAGGATGCTCAATTTTATATATAAGCCATAAATTAGAGGAAATTCGACAATTATGTGACTCCGCAACTGTCCTAAGATCTGGGAAAGTAACTGGTTATGCTAATCCGAAAAATGAAACCGCAAAATCCCTAGCAACATTAATGATTGGAGCAGAATTACCAACGATTCAATTACAAGTTGCAAAAGTGGGAAAGCCCATGTTAGAGGTGACTGGCCTAGATTTGAAAAAAAGTGATCCGTTTGGAACAGAGTTAAAGGACATTGATCTCCGTGTCAGAACTGGAGAGATAGTAGGTATTGCTGGCATCTCTGGAAATGGTCAAAAAGAACTCATACAAGCATTATCAGGAGAGACAGTGATTGGGGATGCCCAAACAATTTATATAAATGGTTTGCCCGTAGGAAAATTATCACCAGCAAAGAGAAGAGCATTAGGATTATGTTTTGTGCCTGAAGATCGATTAGGCAGAGGCGCTGTACAAAATTTAACTCTTGCAGATAATGCTTTATTGACAGGCTATCAAGAGGGGATGGTTCGTAATGGATTTATTTGTAAATCGGTAATCCATCAATTCGCTGAAAAAATCATTGACCAATTTAATGTGGTTTGTAGTGGTCAAAATGCCTCGGCAGGAAGTTTATCGGGTGGAAATTTACAAAAGTTTATTGTCGGCCGTGAAATTTCTCTAAAACCTAAGATCATGTTGGTAGCCCAACCGACTTGGGGTGTTGATGTTGGTGCAAGCATGTTAATTCGACAGGCTTTATTAGATTTAAGGCAACAAGGAGTAGCTATTTTAGTGATCTCTGAAGAGTTGGAAGAACTCATGATGATTTGCGATCAGATAACGGTATTAGCGAACGGTAGATTATCAGACTTGGTGCCAACAAACCAAACAAATACTGAAGAAATAGGATTAATGATGTCAGGAGAAAAGAGCAATATCGCCACTGAAAATATTTAAGCGGAATAGTTTTTTAATACTTTTCAACTAACTAAACCCCATTAAGAAAAAATGAAAGCACCGCATTTGTGCTTTCATTTTTTTTTGCACCATGTTGTTGAATGCTCCTAATTAATACTTTAAACAAAGGAACAAAATAAATTGGTAATTTAAAAAATATTTAATTTAGATGTGCCCGTTATTTAAGTAGTTCATTTTTCCTCCGGGAGAAATTTTTTATTGTGAATTTTCTAAAACTTTTTTAAAGGAATTATCAAATGAATCGTAGATCGTTAATCAAGTTAACAGCAATAGCCGCTGCATTAACAAGTATTGGTTTTAGCCAATTGACTTTTGCACAGTCCAAAGAGCCAATTAAGGTTGGTATTTTGCATTCTTTATCTGGAACGATGGCAATTTCTGAAACTGCCCTTAAGGATGTAGCTTTAATGCAAATTGAAGCAATCAATAAAGCAGGTGGTATCTTAGGTCGCAAACTTGAGCCAGTGGTAGTCGATCCAGCTTCTAATTGGCCATTGTTTGCTGAAAAAACACGTCAATTGTTGACGAAAGATAAAGTGGCTGTTGTATTTGGTTGCTGGACCTCTGTTTCACGTAAATCAGCCTTACCTGTTTTTGAAGAACTCAATGGATTACTCTTCTATCCTGTTCAGTACGAAGGTGAGGAAATGTCTAAGAATGTTTTCTACACCGGTGCAGCTCCAAATCAACAGGCAATTCCAGCTGTGGAATATTTGATGAGTAAAGAAGGTGGTGCAGCGAAGCGTTTCGTATTGTTGGGAACTGACTATGTATATCCAAGAACAACAAACAAGATTTTGCGCGCATTCTTGAAATCTAAAGGAGTCGATGAAAAAGATATCGATGAAAAATATACACCGTTTGGACATTCTGATTATCAAACCATCGTAGCTGATATCAAAAAATTCTCACAAGGCGGTAAAACAGCTGTGATTTCTACCATTAACGGTGACTCAAACGTACCTTTCTACAAAGAGTTAGGTAATGCTGGCTTAAAAGCAAAAGATGTTCCAGTTGTTGCTTTCTCAGTTGGTGAAGAAGAGTTACGTGGTGTTGATACTAAGCCACTAGTTGGTCACTTAGCAGCATGGAACTATTTCATGTCAGTTAAAAACCCTGCAAATGATGCCTTCAAAAAAGAATGGGCTGATTACTCGAAGGCAAAATCATTACCTACAGCTGGCAAACCGCTTACAAACGACCCAATGGAAGCAACAGTTGTTGGTATGAAGATGTGGAAAGCAGCTGTTGAAAAAGCAGGTACAACTGATGTAGATGCAGTGCGTAAAGCAATGTATGGACAAAAAGTGGCTGCTCCAAGTGGCTTTACTTTAGAAATGGGTAACAACCATCACCTCTATAAGCCAGTTATGATTGGTGAAGTTAAAGCTGACGGTCAATTTAATGTGGTTTGGAAAACACCGACTACAATTAGAGCGAAGCCATGGTCACCATTCATTGCTGGCAATGAAGGCAAAGCAGATATGGTGAAGTAATTAATAAGTAGTTAGTTACACCCTAGTTACCTCAGAAAAAAGTTGGAATAATAAATGAAATATCGAGTTTTGCAGTACCTTTTTACTTTGGTAACTAGTCTAGTTATTGGAAATAGTTTTGCAGTTGATTTAACTCAAAAAGATTTAGTTTTGATCTTTGGAGAAGAGTTTGCTGCAAAACAAACCAGCATTAATAAAATTATTAAAGCTCCCCCAGAGCTTGCTGCTGAGGTACTTGCAGCATTGCAGGATGAAAATTTATTTAGTAACGGACAAATTGTCGTTATTAAAACAAAAGACGGTTATATAGATGCTATTACTCAAGCAAGCGTTACTGTCGATGAATCTGCCTTAGAAAGCCCTAACTTAAACAATATTTTAAGATCAGATATTGAGACTTCAGCAAGTCAGTTTAAGCTTCTGTCAAAAGATGCACTAGTCAGAGAGCAATCGCTAAATGCCCTCATTGCTGATACGACTGGATTAAATGTTGCAATTGTTAAAAGTGCAAAAGAAAAAGAAACTAATCCCGAATTAATTACTAAGTTTAATGAACTCATCGCGATCCTCGATTACGCATCTAGTTCTCAAGAAGAAAAAATAAAAGCGATTCAAACGATGTCTAAATCAAGCTCTGCCAAGGTGCAAGAGTTTTTGAAAAGCTTACTAAAGAAAAACGACTCTGGAGAATTTGTCGAACCGAACAAAACCTTAAGAGTTGCAATCGAATTAGCCTTAAATGATTATCAATCTAGAAAATCGCGTAGTGAGATTGTGTCTAATATTTTTACTGGACTAAGTTTAGGTAGTGTCTTATTACTCGCCGCGATGGGTCTTGCTATTACCTACGGCCTCATTGGTGTAATTAATATGGCGCACGGTGAATTTTTAATGATTGGCGCCTACGCAACTTTTATTGTACAAAGTGTTTTTAGAAACCACTTTCCAGGGGGACTGGAATACTATTTAGTTTTTGCTGCTCCGTTTTCTTTTTTAATAGCTGCCCTCTTAGGGTTGGTTTTAGAGTATTTAGTTTTGAGACATTTGTATGGTCGTCCTCTAGAAACACTATTAGCGACCTTTGGCGTGAGTTTATTAATGATGCAGTTTGTAAGGTTTTTATTTGGCGCGCAAAACGTTGAAGTTGCTAATCCCTCTTGGATGAGTGGATCTTTCATGCCTTTGCAAAGTATTTTGCCGGGATTATTAATTCCATACAACAGATTAATTATTTTCTTCTTCTCACTCTTTGTTGTTTTCATTACTTGGATTGTTTTGAATAAAACTCGAATGGGATTATTTGTCAGAGCTGTAACGCAAAATAGAACCATGGCAAGTTGTGTGGGTGTGAGAACGCGTCAGGTTGATAGCTATGCCTTTGCATTTGGTGCTGGGATTGCAGGTTTAGGTGGGTGCGCTCTATCTCAAATCGGTAATGTAGGACCGGATTTAGGCCAAACTTATATCATTGATTCTTTTATGGTGGTGGTACTTGGTGGTGTTGGGCAACTTGCAGGAACCATCCTCGGTGCCTTTGGTTTGGGTATCTTAAGTAAATTTAGTGAACCATTTATTGGTGCAGTATTAACAAAAATTGGGGTTCTTGTAATGATTATTTTGTTTATTCAAAAACGTCCCCAAGGTATGTTTGCCCTCAAGGGTAGAAGTGCGGAGCAATGATGAATAAACCTTTTGCACTCCAAATTGCCGACCGTGAACCTATTCTAAATAGAAAATGGTGGATTACTTTAGCAGTTCTATCTAGTTTGGTTTATCTTCTAGTACCTATTTGTTCTTTGTTGGTTCCTGAGGGTAGCTTTTTTCATTTATCAGCCTATTCATTAACCCTTGTTGGAAAAATGTTGTGTTTTGCATTAGCCGCCCTTGCGTTAGACTTGGTTTGGGGATACTGCGGAATTTTAAGTCTAGGACATGGCTTATTTTTCTCTTTAGGTGGGTACATCATGGGTATGTACTTAATGAGAATGATTGGTACTGACGGCGTATACCATTCTGAGTTACCAGATTTTATGGTTTTTCTGGATTGGAAACAATTACCTTGGTTTTGGTATGGCACTGATAACATTGCTTGGATTGTTTTATTGATCTTGATAGTTCCCGGATTAATTGCTTTTATATTTGGTTTTTTTGCATTCCGCTCAAGGATTAAAGGTGTTTATCTTTCTATCATTACCCAGGCATTTACCTACGCCGCGATGCTATTATTTTTTAGAAATGAAACTGGGTTCGGTGGTAATAACGGCTTTACGGATTTTAAAAGAATTTTAGGTTTTTCAATTTCTAACCCTGGTACTAGAGTGGCCTTATTTTTGATGAGTTTTACGATGTTAGTTTTAGGTTTTATTGCCTGTAGACGAATCGTACAATCAAAATTAGGTAGAGTGACGATGGCGATTCGCGATGCTGAGAGTCGCGTGATGTTTTCCGGTTATGACCCCCTAGGGTACAAGTTATTTATTTGGACATTCTCTGCGTTTTTATGTGGTATCGCAGGTGCTTTGTATGTTCCTCAAGTGGGAATTATTAACCCAGGAGAAATGTCTCCCAGTAATTCTATCGAGTTAGCTGTATGGGTTGCGGTCGGTGGTCGGGCTACTTTGATTGGTCCAATTATTGGAGCTTTTATGGTGAATGGTGCTAAAACTTTTTTCACTGCGCTAGCACCCGAGTATTGGTTATTTATTTTAGGAAGCTTATTTGTTTTAGTTACCTTATATATCCCGAATGGGGTCGTTGGGCTCATTAAAGAAAAAATTCTAAAGAAATAAAATGCAAACATCTCCATCAACTACTACAGAAGAATCAACACCTTTTCAACCCGAATGGGAATCCAAGGGAAACTCTGGTCATTTTCTTGAAAAAGGTAAGATTGATTTATCGCATGGAGAGATTTTATATATTGAGGATTTGGTCGTCTCTTTCGATGGATTCAAAGCAATTAAAGGCTTAACTCTGGATATTTTAAGTGGTGAATTAAGATGTATTATTGGCCCCAATGGGGCAGGTAAAACCACCATGATGGACGTCATTACAGGTAAAACTGGACCTAGAAATGCACAAGTCTCTGGCAAAGTATTTTTAGGGCAAACAATTGACTTATTGAAACTGAAAGAACCTCAAATTGCGCAAATTGGAATTGGGCGTAAATTTCAAAAACCAACCGTATTTGAAAATCTAAAAGTTTGGGAAAACTTAGAACTTGCTAGAAAATCAAATAAATCTTGGCGAGTTGCTTTGAATGCAAGGGTCGATAAGAATGCTATTAAAGATATTGAGTTCACCCTCTCGCAAATAAGCCTTGAAAGTGAGGCCTATATTCTGGCAGGAGCCCTTTCTCATGGACAAAAACAACGACTAGAAATAGGTATGTTGTTAATGCAAAAACCAGAATTATTGTTGCTAGACGAGCCAGCTGCTGGTATGACGGATGAAGAGACAATGCAATTGGCAGATTTATTAAATCAATTACGTGGAAGTTGCTCGATTGTTGTGGTGGAACACGATATGGAATTTGTTAGTGCACTCTCCGGTCAAAACGGTATTGTTACCGTGCTCGCCGAAGGGGCTGTGTTGGCACAAGGCACGATGGATCAAGTGAAAAATGATCCTGCCGTGATTGAATCCTATTTAGGTAGATAAGCTATGCTCAAAGTACAACAAATTAATCAATTTTATGGCGGTAGTCACATTCTGAGGGATGTTTCATTTGAAGTTCCGAAAGAATCCTTAACGGTCCTAATGGGTCGTAATGGGGTTGGTAAAACAACCATGACTAAAACCATCATGGGTGTCGTCCCAATTAAGTCTGGCGATATTCTTTTGGAGGGGAAGTCGATCATCAAAATGCCATCGTATGAACGGGTTGCGAATGGGATTGCCTATGTGCCTCAAGGTAGAGATATATTTCCAAGACTGACAGTTGAAGAAAATTTACTGGTAGGTGCTGCTAGCTTAAGGTCCTCAAAAAAAATCCCAAGTATGATTTATGAGTTATTCCCTATCTTAAAAGAAATGTCACATCGAAATGGTGGGGACTTATCTGGGGGGCAACAACAGCAGTTAGCAATTGGTCGGGCGTTAATGAGTGAGCCAAAACTCATTATCTTGGATGAACCCACTGAAGGAATCCAACCAAATATCATTACACAAATTGGTGAGACGCTTGTAAAATTGGTTAAGGAACAAGGAATTACTATTTTATTAATAGAGCAGTATTTAGACTTTATTAAAAAAGTTGCTGATAAATATGTTGTAATGAGCCGAGGAGAAATTATTGCCCAAGGAAATGGCTCTGAGATTGATCAAGACGGCATTGGGCAATTAGTTTCAGTTTAATATATAGAAGATTTTTATCTTTGCTCTATGGAAAATATGCTTGATTCGGAATCAACCCACTTAGCATGGCATGCAAAGTTAAGATTGGATTTTTCTTTTTCAAGTGAGAGAAATAAAACTTTTCTATCACATAAAGAACACTCAGGCCCCCTTTTAGTGCAAAAATCTTTATATCCAGAGGGTGACGATATTTGTCATGCAGTCATTTTGCATCCACCTGCAGGCATAGCAGGTGGGGATCATTTGGTGATTGACTTAAATGTTGCGAACAATGCCAAGGCGGTAATTACGACCCCAGGTGCCACAAAATGGTACAAGGCAAATAAAAAAGAAGCTTCGCAAAAGATCAGTATAAAAATTGAAGCTGACAGCCATTTGGATTTTTTACCTCAAGAAAATATTTTTTTTAACTCTTCAAACGCCCATAATCAAATTATCATTTCTCAAGATAAAACCTCAAGTTGTATAGGTTGGGATATTGCACAGTTAGGCAGAACTGCCAAAGGTGAAAATTGGGAAAGTGCAACATTAAGAAATGATATTGAGTATTACTTTAATGAGGAATTATGTTGGGTAGAGTCGACTTTACTTGAGTCGAAACATGATTTTTATAATGGAAGTTGTGGCTTAGATGACTTTCCAGTATTTGGTACGATGTGGTTGAGTTCCCCATTAGCTAGTGATGAGTTACTTGAAGATATTGCTGAACTCCTTAGCTGGGATGAGAAATTAAGAGTAGGGGTTACTCGAATTCAGATCGACGAACAGTGCGGTTTAATCCTTGTTCGCGGCTTATCAGATGAAGTAGAGTATTTGAAGAATTGTTTTATTCAAATTTGGTTGTACGCTAGGGAAAGAATTACTGGTATTCAAGCATCTCCGTTGCGTATATGGAAAACTTAAAGGAAAAATGGATTCATGGAATTAACACCTAGAGAAAAAGATAAGTTGCTAATTTTCACAGCTGCCCTCTTAGCTGAGCGACGTAAAGCGCGTGGTCTTCAATTAAATTACCCTGAAGCAATCGCCTTTATTTCGGCGGCCATTATGGAGGGTGCTAGGGACGGTAAATCTGTGGCCGAGCTCATGCACTTTGGCACAACTATATTAAAAGCACAGGATGTCATGGAAGGTATACCAGAAATGATTCCTGAAATTCAAATCGAAGCAACCTTTCCGGACGGTACGAAATTAGTTACAGTCCACCAACCAATTCAATAGGAACAATCATGAAAAAAATTATTATTCTTACTACTGGCCTTTTATTTTCAAGCTGGC
>CAISYI010000263.1 GCA_903889595.1 uncultured beta proteobacterium | reverse complement strand
TCTAAGAATCCGTAAGATTCACACCCAGAAATTTGAGTAGCCCTTGTTGAGATTGATTTTGCTGAGTTTTATTACTGTCAGCTGACTCAATATCATTATTATCTTGAGGATTAGATTTACCTAGATAACTGAGCAAGAAGTTACGTTCACTCATTACCTTAGCCGCGTAACCGCCATCACCCGTATAAGCGCCACCAACATAGTAGCGTAGTCCACCGGAAAGGCTACCTGCTTGGGCTATGAAGTACTTTAATATGTATGCGCCCACACGAATATTCGCTTCTGGCTTAAATGCTGCTGCCACGCCGCCGTAAGGGGTAAATTTATTAGCATGCACACTCGTCATTACCTGCATTAAACCCTGAGCACCTGCAGGACTTTGAACTGTGGATTTAAAGTTAGACTCAATGGCCATCACTGCAATAATCAAAACTGGGTCAATACTCACCTCTTTGCCAACTATTACTGCATGGGAGATATAGGTTTTAAGGGTATTCACATCAACTTTATACTTCTCAGCCATTAGGCTAGCAATCTTAGCTTGATTTTGAGCTGAGTCCAATAACCGTGAGTCAAGTGCCTGAGGATCTATTTTGCCGTTATTAATTTGATTGGCGAGTGGCGCAATAGACGGTACGGGGAAATGTTGCACACTTGGCTCAATTAAATTCAATTTAGCATTACTTCTGTTACCTGGATACGAAAATATCACAGGACGCATGCCAGTCTCACCTGGCTGGATTAAGTCTAAAGCATCCCCGCTTGCTGTATCAAACTCATCAGATAGGTTGATTTGTCTCAGTAGATCATTTCTGAGGGGTTCGTTCACAGCAATACCCGTTACAAGAAATGCTGTAACGACTGCCATGGTCTGAACCCATTTCTTAGCGAAGATAGCTTGGGATAAATTTATTGTTAAGTATTTTTTCAATGCATTATTGCCAACGAAGTTTTCTTTATACGCGTTCATACGATCACGCCTTGCTTGCGCTCTAGCTTTAGCAGCAGCTTGCTCATGAAGTTTGAACAAAGATTTTTTCATTGACTCTTTACTAGTTATAAACAGAGGTTCATCTTAGGGAACTCTTTATATCAAGTCAAGCATATAGAAATGATAAGCTATACTGTAAAGTTATTAAACTTGACTGATTAGGTGCTATGTTTATGAGTACTAACTACTATTCCTTAGGAATTCAAAGTAGAAATTATGTTAGTGAGCACTAATTTTATTATCTGAAATTATCGATATTTCTACTGGTTTCACCCATTTTTCTCATATTATGGAAAGAAAAATGGTTCAACATATTGACTTGTAACTTAAAAAAAACTTAAAGCATCTTTTTAAATTCATATTTTGGACTTAAAAATATACCACTTTTTATGATATGAACCAATCAACAAGACCTATTAAATCTTAATAAACATCAAATCCCAGACACCATGGCCAAGCTTTAGACCTCGGTTCTCGAACTTCGTAATAGGACGATAATCTGGCCGGATAGCAAAACCTGACATTTCTCTACCATCCTCTAATTGAAGCGTTGTCGTAGAAGTATTTTTAATCTGAGGGTTTTGCGAAAGCACCTCTAACATTTGATAGGCATACTCTTCCCAGTCGGTTGCCATATGAATGTATGCACCACTTTTTAATTTAGGTAGTATTTTCTCAAGAAAATCTGGTTGAACTAAACGGCGCTTATTGTGTTTTTTCTTATGCCAAGGATCAGGAAAAAACAAATGAAAGCCATCTAATGAGTCATCGCACAACATATGTTCAATCACTTCCACAGCATCATGTCGAATAATTCGGATATTTTTCAGGGACTTCTCACCAATTAGCTTTAAGAGTGCACCCACACCTGGTTCATGAACCTCAATAGCCAAAAAATTATCCTCTGGACGAATATTAGCAATGTAAGCAGTCGTCTCACCCATACCAAAACCAATTTCTAAGATATATTTTTTAGAATCGTCACCAAAAACACCATGAAGATGGATAGGGTCTTTACTGAAAGGGATTAAAAATTGTGGGCCCAGATCATCTATCGCTTTTTGTTGGCCTGAAGTGGTTCTGCCAGCGCGCATCACAAAAGATTTAATACGCCTAGGCCAAAGCGAAACGGCAGTTGGAGAAATACTATCTTGATCTGTGCTATCAATCGAAGCAGTAGATAACTCTTCTTTTTTTTCTTGGGTCATGTTTTGTTGGCTATCACAAACAGCTTCAATTAAATCGTTAAGCCGACCAATTTACTATACCTAATGCTGAAGTGGCAAGAACAATCACGCCAAAGACAATGCGATACCAAGCAAATGGCTTGAAATTATTATGACTCACGTATTTAATCAACCAACGCACACAAAAAAAGGCTGAGATAAAAGCTGCTACAAAACCAACGGCTAGGACTGGACCAAAACTAGACCAGTCCATATTGCCAATATCTTGTCTTAATTTGTAAATTTCATAGATTGTTGCTCCAGCAATGACTGGAATCGCCAGAAAGAATGAAAATTCGGTAGCAACTTGTCTTGGTAGTCCGAATAACATGCCACCAATAATCGTCGCTCCTGACCTGGAAGTCCCTGGAATGAGAGCAGCACATTGAGCAAGACCTACTTTAATGGCATCTTTTGAACTTAGATCTTCGACATGCTCAATACTTCGAATAATTACTTTTTTATTTTTTTGTTTGGCTGACTCTAATTTTTCAGCCCATAAAATAATAAAGCCACCAACAATGAAAGCAGTGGCAACTGGAATAGGGGCAAATAAATGCGCTTTAATCATTTTGCCAAATATCAAGGCTAGAGTGATGGCAGGTAAGGAAGCAATGACGATATTGAGCGCAAACCGATTAGATAAAGGTCTTCTACCAAGTCCAGAAATGACACTAGCAATCTTAGCTCTGAACTCCCAACATACCGCCAAAATAGCGCCTAACTGGATAATCACTTCAAAGGCTTTACCCTTTTCATCATTAAAGCTCAATAAATGTCCCGCTAAGATGAGATGACCGGTGCTTGAAATGGGCAAAAACTCTGTTAAGCCTTCAACTACGCCAAGTATCAGCGCTTTTCCTAATAAAATAAAATCCAAGTCCATATCCATTCCTAATTATTTGAGCATTCATTTGACCGTTTTTTTACTAATTATTTGATCAGCAATGATTCGGTATTACATTCAATGTTAGAGGGTGAGACTTTAAGCCAGTTCCTCAACAAAATTCAAGATTCATTTTAAACAGCTTGTTTTACAACTCGCTTCCTATTCATAACGAAGGGCTGCAATCGGTTGCATTTGGGCAGCAGTCTTAGCGGGATAGTATCCAAAGAAAATACCAATCGTGGCAGAAAAGCCTACTGCTAGCAAAATGGAGAGGATTGATAAGCTGATATTCCAACTTGCCAACCAAGCAACTAATAAAGAAATACCAACGCCTAACAAAACGCCAATACCTCCACCAATCGTGGAAAGCGTCATCGCCTCCACCAAAAATTGGGTCATGATATCTTTGCTTCTAGCCCCAACCGCCAATCGCAGTCCAATCTCACGTGTTCTTTCCGTCACGGAGACGAGCATAATGTTCATGATGCCGATACCGCCAACTAAAAGACTAACAGAGGCTACGGCCGCTAGTAACATTGACATGACTCGACTAGCAGCTTCTTGGGTTTTTAAAATTTCAGAGAGATTTCTGACTTGGAAATCATTTTCCATCGTTGGTCGAATACGGTGTCGTTGACGGAGTAAATCAGTAACCCGCTCCTCTACATATTTCGTATCAGCACCATTATTAGCTTTTACTAAAATCGTTCCGACCCTGGCAATTCGTCCTCGAGGTTCACCGAATAATCTAGCACGGCCCGTTGTAAGTGGCACAAAGATGACATCATCTTGATCTTGCCCCATGCCACTTTGACCTTTACCATCCGCAACTCCAATAATTTCAAAGGGAATCCCACGAATCCGCACCACTTCCCCAATCGGAGTATCTTCACCAAAAAGTTGGGACGCTACGGTTTTACCAATAATCGCGACTTTACCAAAACGGGTAATTTCTCCTTGATCAAAAAACCGACCCTCACTCAAATTCCACTCACGCGCTTCAAAATAATCGTTATAGACACCGTTGATAGAAGTTGCCCAGTTCGTATTGCCATAAATGACTTGAGCGTTTCCTCTTGTTACGGGAGCGGCCACTTGTACCTCTGGAATCTCCATTTGGATTGCTTTGTAATCGGACTCCGTTAAGGTTTGTGCATTACCCAGTCCTAGTCTTGCGCCTGACTGAATCACAGAGCCGGGAATCACAATCAGAAGATTGGAACCAAGACTAGCAATTTGCTCTTGTACACGTTGCTGTGCACCACCACCAATCGCAATCATGGCAATCACAGCAGCTACCCCAATCACGATCCCTAGCATGGTGAGAACAGAACGTAACTTATTGACTCGAAGTGCTTGCAAGGCAATTAATAAGTTAACAGAATTAGACATTGATAAAAATCTTTAAAGGGCTGAGGGAACATCAAGGTTGGAGACTAATTGAGCCGTATTTAATGAGCTCGTACCTTTTGCTTGAGTTTGATGTTGATGTTTAATCTCAATAATTTTGCCATCCTTAAAAACGACTACTTGATTGGCATAGGCCGCAACATCGGGTTCATGGGTTACGACAATGACGGTCATGCCACCTTGATTAAGGGATTTGAGTAGCTCCATAATCTCAACGGTCATTTTTGAATCGAGGGCACCAGTTGGCTCATCCGCCAAAATTAAATCTGGATCGTTTACGAGTGCACGCGCGATAGCGACGCGTTGTTGTTGTCCACCTGATAACTCACTAGGAGTGTGACTTAAGCGATCACCTAAACCGACCTGAGCAAGTCGGTTTCTAGCATGTTCCTTTTGTTCTTTTTTACTGAGACCAGCGAGTTTGCCAGAGCGCATATATTGCAAGGGCATTGCAACATTGTCCAGTGCACTGGTTCTAGCGAGTAAGTTAAATTGTTGAAAAACAAAGCCAATGCGTTGACTTCGGATATCCGCTAATTCATCAATACTCATTTGACTCACATTTTGTCCCGCCAATTCATAAAGACCACTGGTTGGCGTATCAAGACAACCAATCATGTTCATAAAGGTGGACTTGCCAGATCCTGAGGCACCAATAATAGCCACAAAATCGCCTTGTTCAATATCCAAATCAACGCCGTCCAGTGCGCGCACTTGTTGGACGCCATTGCCGTAAGACTTGACGAGGTTGTGAGAGTGGATTAAGGGCATAAAGGAACTAGTTTTAAAACATCCGCGGACCGCTACGCTGTGCGCCAGCTCCACTTGGCCCACTAGATGCTCCAGAGGCTTGACCTTCAATCCCGGTGATGACTAAATCACCCACTTTTAGTTGTGGTTCTTTTGAATCACGCAGTGGCAGGATTTCAGAATACTCCCCGTCCGTCAAGCCTAAACGAAATGCTTTTCGTACTGGCTTATCTTGCTTGCCATCATTTTCTAGAACATAGACACTACGGAAATTGCTTTGGCCGCTACCAAAACGTGATGAACGTTGGGGGTTGCCGTTGCCGCTGCCGCTGCCGCCAGCGGAAGCGGGGGCGTTTGCATTAGAGTTTGCGTCAGTAGGCCGATCGGATGAACTTTTTGCACCAGCAACCTCAGAAGGTTTATCCTTGCTCTCCCAAAACTTCCACCAAGGTGGGTTCTCAGCAGCTTTATCTTGACCAGGCTTCTTCCAACTCGCAGCTTTATCGGTTGCGGGCATTCTAAAACGAAGTGCTGTGTTTAAGACCTTGAGGGTCTTTTCTTTCTTTTCAACCACAATTCTGGCATTAGCAGTCATGCCTGGTAATAATTTTAAATCTGGATTATCCGCCGTAATCAATACCGTATAAGTCACCACGTTTTGGATATTGACCGGTGCTTTTCTAACTTGTTTGACCTTTCCGTTGAAAACCTTATTCGGAAATGCATCTACCGTAAAAGTGGCTTCCTGCCCCTCTTCAATGCGCCCCACGTCTGACTCATCGATCGACGTTTCGACCTGCATCTCAGCTAAATTGCGAGCGATAATAAAAATCTCTGGTGACTGTAGACTAGCGGCGACTGTTTGACCCACTTCCACACTGCGTTTTACAACCACACCGTCTACCGGAGACCTGATTAGCGTATCGTCTAAAGACTTTTTAGACAAATCTAGTGCACCAAGAGCTGCCTTCATGGTGTTTTCGGTTGTGACCAAGGCTTGTTTGGAAATAAAGCCTTGCTGCATTAAAGAAATATTGTATTCGTGATTTTTTAAGGCTAATTCGTAATTCGCGAGTGCTTGATCATATTTCGCCTGAAACTCACGTTGATCAATCTTTGCAATGATTTGGTCCTGCTTCACTTTATCGTTAAAGTCGACGGTTAATTCGCGAATCATGCCAGAAACCCCAGTACCAATCGTAATTGACCTAACTGGATTGAGGGTGCCACTTGCCCGAATATTCGAAATAATCGGTCCTTCCTCAACGCTTACCGTGGTGTACTTCGTTTGGCTTATTCCTAAATATTGCTTAGCCAGCAACCAAGTTGCAAAGGCTAAACCAACAACGATGATTGCAATGATGACCCACTTCAGCCAAGACTTGGGTTTTACTTGATTTTGGGGCATAAGTATATTTAAGTGAATTAGGTAAGCTAATTTTAGCGACAAGATGTAACAAACATCATCTTATTCATGACATTTCTCAATTTTTATTCATTTGAGACTTATTCTTCTTTTAACTGAATTAAAATAGAATCAAAACGCGAGGTCAGTTTTACTTCCTCTTGCCAATTTGCATTGATTAACATTTAACTCTCATTCCACAATGACTATTAATATTACAAACTTCCGCCACAAAATGATTGAACAGCAAATTCGTCCTTGGAGCATTAGTGATATCCAAGTATTAGAAACGCTCAACATTATTCGCAGGGAGCTTTTTGCGTTAGAAAGTCAATTACCCTTGGTGTTCTCAGATATCTTTTTACCGATTCAGAATACGCAAGAAGTGATGATGGAGCCAAAAATTGAAGCGCGGGTGTTACAAGCTATCAAACCTCGTGGCCAAGACCAAGTTTTAGAGATTGGCACCGGATCAGGTTATATGGCTGCGCTCTTAGCTTATTTTGCCAAAAATGTAACTTCTGTTGAAATTCAGCCTGAAATCGCTGATTTTGCCATTGATAATCTGCATAAATGTCGTATCCCGAATGTAAGAGTAGAAATTGGTGATGCCTCTACTGGCTGGAAAGTTTCGGAAAACAACACCTACGACATCATCTGTATTTCTGGTGGTTTAAAAGAAATACCACATACTCTCAAAAATCAATTAAACATTGGCGGGAAACTATTGGCCTTTGTTGGTCAGGCACCTGTCATGAGCGCAATATTAGTCACACGTCACAGCCACGATTATTTCCAAACAGAATCTCTCTTCGAAACCTTAGTTCCTATGCTCAAAACGGAGTCAGCAAGCATCGAAGAATTTGAGTTTTAAGAAATTAGGTATCAAATACCGAACTAATGTGGCAAATTGACATCTATTAAGTAGGATTTTTGAGTTTTTACTCTTTGAGATTACAATGAATAAAAATTAAACAAGTGATTTAAATCGCTCTTTTAATCAAAAATCATTGTTTTTTGTGGCTTTAGTGTTTAGTTTAAGGATAAATTAACAATAACGCTAAATTTACTTGTTACATTATTAAATGCAGAATAGTTGTTGATGAATTTAGGTTAGTAAATATTGTAAGAATTTACTTTAATGTGATGTGTTTGAGAAGACTAATAAGAGACATTCGAATGAAGCAAACTGTATTAGAAAATTTAACCTCAAAGTTAATTAACAACTCATTGAGAATCTCTCCGCAACTTTGGTTAATTACTACTCCAACTATTTCTATTAAAACCTCATTGCGTCCAAAGTATTTAGTCCTTGCAATGGCTTTAATGTCATTGCAAAGTATTTCTACATTTGACGTGAGTGCGCAGGAAAAAAGCTCTGCGCCTATGTTGACTAGTAGCCCGAATACTTCGGTTCAAACTTATACTCTTCCGAGGCTAGTTGATAGCGCCAATCCTAATGCGAAAGATTTAATCCAATTGTTTCAAGATGCCGCGCAGAATGATCCAATTTACAATTCCGCGAAATCCGCTTATACCGCTGGTAGAGAAGCTTATTGGCAAGCATTTTCAGTTTTATTACCCCAAATTGCAGCTACATACACTACACAATCTAGTGATATTCGTTACGACCCTAATTTAAATAATATTGCGAATCGTAAAGACTATACCTTTTCTAACTCTGGTTGGGGGCTTACTTTAACGCAGCCCCTCTTTAACTGGTCTTATTTTGAGAAATATAGACAAGGCGACTTACTCACAGGAGTGGCGGAAGCAAACTTTGCACAGGCTCAACAAGATTTGATCGTGCGTGTCTCCCAGGCTTATTTTGATGCATTGACAGCACAGGATACGCTCGACTTGTATCTGAATAAAAAAGGCTTGATTAATGAACAATTACAACAAGCTAAAAGAAATTTTGAAGTCGGTACCGCAACGATTGTAGATACCAATGAAGCGCAGTCTCGTTACGATTTAGTGATCGCTCAGGAAATTGCCGCTCAGTCTGACTTATTAGTGAAAAAATCTGCTCTAGAGCAAATCATTGGCCAGCCAGTAGATACCATCTTGCCATTATCGAAACAAGCTAAGGTCGAGAGTCTCAGGCAAGAACGTACTGTGAAATATCTTGACGATTCCAAAGGTAAATTAGCAACCAACGACATTATTGAAGCACTCCATCTATCTACCGGCAACACGATTGAAGATTGGGTGAGACAAACCGAAGAAGTCAATTACAACGTGATTGTTGGTCGTCTCAATAGCGAAATCGCCAAGAGTAATTATCGTAGTGTGCAAGGAACTCGTTTGCCAATCGTTTCATTACAGGCTTCAACGGGTTACAACAACTCATTAGGTAATGCCACGAGTTCTTTACCTAACACTTATTACGCTAACCAAATTGGCTTACAAGTTTCTGTACCCATCTTTACTGGTGGCTTAATATCATCTAACGCACGCCAAACTGCAGCCCTTTATGATCAATCTATCGCAAATCTAGATCTCTTGAAAAAGAGTAATGCGGTGGCAACACAACAAGCATATCTCGGTTTTACGAATGGTATTGCGCAGATTAAGGCTTACGAAGCAGCTGAAAAATCAGCTCTCACCTCATTGCAGTCCAATCGTACCGGCTACAACGTCGGTGTGCGAATCAATATTGATGTCTTAAATGCCCAAGACCAGTTAATCACTACCCAATCTTCCTTATACAAAGCAAGATATGACGCCATTATGAATGGTATCAAACTCAAATCTTTATCTGCCGTACTAACGGATGAGGATGTTATTGCGGTGAATAAACTGTTTCATTGATGACCTAGTTACAGCTCAATTCAATTGAGCTGTTATCAAATAAGTTGTTCGATTGCCCGCATGGCTTCTTCAATTGTGGGTGGTTTGCCAATATCCCCCAGATTCTTCACTTTACTACTCCAATATCCCTCGGTTTTCCAGAGCGGAGAATCTACGTAGAGTTCAATCGTTGGTAAGTTGAGTACAGCACTATAGTGGGTTAGTCCTGTATCCACACCAATCGTCATGCGCGCTTGCGCTACTAGGGTTGCAGCTTGCTTAATCGAAAATGCGATGGGCAACTTCGCACCAGGTACTGCGTTCACTAATTGCTCACTTACTAATTTCTCGGCAGCGTTTCCCCAAGGAAAAACTGGAGTGAGTCCTAGACTAACCAAATACTTACCTATTGCAATCCACGATTCCTCATCCCAAGCTTTAGCGATTCTTGCCGTGGCATGAAAACACATGACATATTGTTGCGGCGTGAAACCTAGGGGGTTCGACTCATGTTGCAGTTGATCTAAGTAGTCTGCTGGATAAAACTGGGGCGGATTCATCTCACGATGAGGCCACTCTAATTGCAGGCTACTCGCCAAAATAGCGCGTGAGCGATCGACTGCATGAAACTGAAAAGGGACTTGAATGCTTTGATCATAGAAGAACTTAGCGAGTGGCTCGTATCCAGAATATTGGGTTTGATTACCGATACCGTACACCCTTGTACTGCTCAATCCCTGCTTGGCAATATTGGCAATCAACGCCGATTTAATTAATCCTTGCGTCTCCACAATCACATCCCAATGATGCGACTTGAGCAGTTGTTTCATCTTGATAAAGTCTTGTATGGCACTTTTGAAGCGACCTTTAAATAAATCTTTTTTAGCACGCCGCAAACATACCGGAATAATTTGATCAATACCGCGGAACTGAAGTGTCGACTTCAGCGGTTCCAATAAGTGGACGTAACCCTCTTCCACAGCCCAAGCAATGTGTGCATTAGGATATTGTTTACGGATGTCCCAAACCACCGGCAGATTATGCAGAACGTCCCCAAGGGAGGATAGCTTAACAATGAGGATGTTCACGAAGTGAGTCTTTTTAAAATAGTTTCTACTGCATCTTTAGGCGTGACTGTTGTCATCACTTTGGTTGGCAAACG
>CAISYI010000262.1 GCA_903889595.1 uncultured beta proteobacterium | reverse complement strand
TGAAACAGAAGTCGGGTCTAAACCGTGCGATTCTCGATCAGGGGTGGGGTGAGTTTAGGCGGCAACTTGAGTACAAGATGACTTGGCAAGGAGGGATTTTGCTAACCGTGCCAGCGCACAACACCAGCCGCACCTGTCCGTGTTGTAGTCACGTATCGAAAGACAACCGCAAGACGCAAGCCAAGTTCGAGTGCGTTGAGTGTGGCTATGAGAATCACGCAGATCTAGTGGGTGCGATCAATATTTTAGAGCGAGGACATCGCTTGTTAGCCTGTGGAGAGTTGGGGCAGTCAGACCACTCTGTGAAGCAGGAACCCGCCGAAGTGACTCAAGCTCTAGCAGCCTGAGCGCAGTAGGAATCCCCGTCCTTTAGGGCGGGGAGGATGTCAATTGTATAAATCTTGTTAAACTAGTCTGATGAATTTAAATGATTGTCCACTTTGTTTAACTGATGGCGGTCACTGCCTTTATCGCGGTGAGCATTTACGCGTGATTGCTCCGCAAGAAGAGGAGTTTCCGGGTCTGATCCGAGTTGTTTGGCATCAGCACCTTGCTGAAATGACTGATTTAATTCCCACGCAACGCAGTCACTTGATGATGACGGTTTGTATTGTGGAAGATATTATTCGTAAAGTAATGCAACCCGATAAAGTTAATTTAGCAGCCTTTGGCAATGTGGTACCTCACTTACATTGGCATATCATTCCACGTTGGCAAAATGACCCTTATTTCCCAAACCCAATTTGGGGGGCAAAACAACGTGACGTCAATGAGGTACAACAGGAGTGGCGCAAAAATCAAGAAAAACAATTGATTAGCGCAATTGAAGATCATTTTGTATCCCACCCTCAAGTAGGTTAAGTTTATGGCAACTACAAAGCTCATGACCCTTGTGCAGCGAGAGGCATTTTTCTCTACCTTGCAGAAATCTAATCCTCATCCCGAAACTGAACTGGCTTATGTCTCGCCCTTTGAGTTGTTAACTGCAGTACTCTTATCAGCGCAAGCCACCGATATTTCCGTAAATAAGGCGACCCGTAAACTGTTTCTGGTTGCCAATACCCCCCAAAAAATATTGAACTTAGGTGAAGCTGGGTTGTTACCCTATATTGCTTCGATTGGTTTATATAGAATGAAAGGTAAGCATTTATTACAAACTTGCCAATTACTAATTGATTTGCATGGTGGACGGGTACCCAGAGATCGTGAATCTCTTGAAGCCTTACCTGGGGTAGGTCGTAAAACAGCGAATGTACTACTCAATACATTATTCGGAGAAATTGCGATGGCGGTGGATACCCATATTTTTAGAGTATCGAATCGTACTGGTCTTGCTCCTGGAAAAGATGTACTGATTGTTGAACAGCAGTTACTCAAGCGCGTCCCTAAACCCTATTTACTCCACGCACATCATTGGTTAATTCTCTTGGGAAGGTATGTTTGTAAAGCACGCTCGCCTGAGTGTTCACTGTGTACGGTTGAGCCTGTTTGCCAATCCAAAGAAAAAAACTTTAAATTGCGATGAGCTTTTAGGTCTCCCTATGAATTTATTTAATCCAACGAAAGATCAGGTCCGTGAGTTTTTTTGCGCAACCTGGCACAAGCA
Organism: uncultured beta proteobacterium; assembly: GCA_903889595.1. Classification (GTDB taxonomy): domain Bacteria; phylum Pseudomonadota; class Gammaproteobacteria; order Burkholderiales; family Burkholderiaceae; genus Polynucleobacter. The sequence continues at coordinate 4,112 of CAISYI010000262.1, read as the reverse complement.
AGTCTCCAACGGCATCCTCACTCCCTTAGAATCTATTGCTGCCAGGTGGATGGTAGAACATCCGGAATATCATGAGATATTGAGTGAGTTGGAAGCAGCTAAAGAAAAAGAATTTTCTGTAGAAAATGCTCAAACCAATCCCTTTTTACATTTGTCAATGCATCTGAGCTTGACAGAAATGGTCCAGGTGGATCAGCCAAAGGGGATTAATGCCATCAGTAAAGAGTTAACTATCAAACTCGATTCTGAACATACGGCCCAACATCAAATGATGGAATGTTTGGGGCAGATTCTGTGGGAGTCGCAACGCAATGGGACGCAGCCCGATATGCAGGAGTATTTGTTACTTTTAAAAAGGCTGTTGTAATAACTCGATTAAAACTCGCTTAACTTCTGTTTTGCGCGAGCCATTGCTGCTTCAATAATTGCTTTTTTACGTGCTTTTTCAGCAGCGTCATTCTCTGATGGCAAGGCCGCTAATTTCGAAGCCGCTTTATTGCTCTGCCTTATCAATAAATCTCTTTCTTCTCTTGCTTGACGAGACTTGTGCGCTTCATAGTTATGTTTTGCAAAGTTGGCTTGTTCATTAGACCAAGCATCCCAACCAGTAAGTTTCTCGGTTACAGGAACCATCTCAATACAATCAACCGGGCAGGGGGCAACGCATAAATCACAACCAGTACAGCGATCATTGATGACGAAGTGCAATTTTTTTGGTGCGCCAATAATGGCATCTACGGGGCAGGCTTTGATACATAAAGTACATCCAATACACTCTTTTTCGTCTATAACTGCGAGGGGTCTTGGGCGCTCTAAGCCGTGAGTTTCATCCAGAGATAAAACGGGCTGCTTTAATATTTTTGCGAGTCTTACAATGCCCTCAGAGCCTCCAGGAGGGCAGCGGTTATGTAAAGCTTCACCTTGGCTCATTGCTTTTGCATAAGCATGGCAATCAGGATAACCACACTTGGTACACTGGGTTTGAGGTAAGGCATTGTCCAGCTCTGTGAGCAGGGAATTTTCAATAGGAAGATTACTTGTATTCAAGTTTTCATTTTACCAAGATTTGATTTTGGATTTTTTTGGATTGTATCAATGCAAATTAAAAGCCCCTTGGAAGATTTATCATCTCATCAAGGGGCCATCAATCTTAACGAGTTAACTACTTTCTAAAACAAAAGTAGTTAACTAAAAGGATTTACTCAATCCTAGTAATAAACTCTTCTGCAGGTTTTCTAACCTTAGGCACTTTTGAAAGCCAATCTTCATCGGCTTTTCTATATCCCAAAGGTAGTATTACAGTACTACGAAGACCTTTTTCTTTGAGGTTCAAAAGAATATCTAATTCAGCAGCGTTGAAACCTTCCATTGGTGTGGCGTCAACTTCTTCTTCAGCAGCTGCTATTAAGGCAGTACCAAGACCAATATAAGATTGTTTTGCTGCGTGATTGAAGTTTACTTCTGGATCTCTTGTCGTAAAGTTCTTAATTACCCCTGCACGATAAGCAATGGTTGCTTCGGATCTATTGTTACGAATTTCTTCTGCTCTATCAAATGCGTGATTAACGCGATCTACTGTATAAGTATCCCAAGCAGCAAAAACAACGAGGTATGAACAATCTGTAATTTGAGATTGATTATTCGCAACCGCTTTAATTTTTTCACGAAGATCTTTGTTCGAGATAACGAATAACTCGTAAGGTTGTAAACCGAATGAGCTAGCTGAAAATCTAGCTGCTTCTAAAATACGATCTAATTTTTCTTTTGGCACGGACTTGGTGGAATCCATTTTTTTAGTAGCATAACGCCACTTTAATTTCTCGATAAGACTCATTTATATTCCTTTTGATTCGATTAATAAAATACTTGTTCAGATTTTACTCAATTTTTGTTAATTCACTTTTACTCTTATGACAATCAGTACTTAAATAGTCTTTTTCGCTGCTGCACTCTTGACCACAGTCGTTTTCTTGACAGCGACCTTTTTGGCAACTGGACCAGACTTCTCAAGTGAGCCCACTATGTTTGAGATTACAGGTGAAGTCTTTTGTGAAGTCTTTCTAGCTGGTTTTGCAATTAATGGCGAAACTAATTTCGTGGCTATCTTTGTAGCAACTTGGTTTTCGGTCTTCAATGCAGCAGGAGTTTCTTTTTTTACGACAGGTTTAGCGCCTGAAGCAATTGGCTTTACTGCCAATGGTTTGATGGACGCAGGCGTTCCTCTATGAGCGCGAATAAATTCTGAAATCACAGGATGTACTTTGTCTCTCCAACGTTTACCTGAGAAAATCCCGTAGTGCCCAGCACCTTTAACCTCGTAGAACATTTTATTGGTAGCACTAATGCCTTTACATAAATCAATTGCTGCCTCAGTTTGTCCACTACCGGAGATATCATCAAGTTCACCTTCGATGGCAAGCAGGGCTGTAGTTTTAATATCCTGAGGTCTTACTAATTGACCATTAATTTTCCAAGTACCTAGTGGGAGGGCAAACTCTTGAAAAACTGTCTTAATTGTGTCGAGATAATACTTTGCGTCCATATCAAGAACTGCATTGTATTCGTCGTAGAACCGACGATGAGCTTGTGCATCTCGCAAATCACCCTTGAGAAGATCTTGGAAATAGTCCCAGTGTGACTTCATATGACGATCAGGATTCATTGCCACAAAACCCGCATGCTGTAAAAATCCTGGATACACTTTACGACCTGCGCCGGGGTGATTAGCCGGAACTGTGTAAATAACATTGTTTTCAAACCACTCGTAAGACTTTGTCATAGCAAGTGAATTGACAGCTGTCGGTGATTTGCGTCCATCAATCGGGCCGCCCATCATTGTCATCGTGAGTGGTGTTTTTTCTCCGTTGGTCGCCATTAAGGAAATCGCAGCTAAGACTGGAACAGTCGGTTGACAGACTGAAATGACGTGTAAATTTTCAGCGCCAATAAAGCGAATAAATTCTTGGATATAAGTAACGTAATCATCTAAACCAAATTCACCTTCTGAAATAGGAACTTGTCTTGCATCTGTCCAATCTGTTACATAAACCTTGTGATTTTGCAAAAGCGTTTTAACTGAATCACGTAACAATGAAGCATGGTGACCTGATAAGGGAGCTACTAGAAGAACTACCGGATCATCTTTTAAGTGCTTGATGGTTGCTACATCATCTGAAAAACGTTTAAACCGAACTAATCGACAAAAAGATTTTTTGATTGATTCAATCTCAGCGATAGCAACTGTTTTGCCATGAGCTTGAACGCTCTTAATGTTAAAGTCAGGTTTTTCGTATTCTTTGCCCAAGCGATGTAATAGCTCGTAACCAGCTGCCGTTCTTTGGGACAATGGCGAGTGAGACATCGGATTACTAGGGTTGGTAAAAATTTTGGCAGTAGTTTTTGCCCATGAGCTGAGGGGTTCAAGCATTGCTCTTTGAAACTCTTGTAGTTGATACAACATAGCATCAATCCTTCACAATTAAATTAAAACGCAAACTCGTGGAGATTTCTAATTATATTGCGTTGCAACAAGAATATATTACAAACTTTGAAAAAACAACTAATTTATTTAAATAGTTGTTTAAAAAATTGGTATTGGCATGTTTTTTTAAAAATTAAATAGTTTATCGACATTTTTAAACTATTTAAGACGCTAGATAATCAAATCTGCGAACCTAAAGACTTTCAATCATGGGTTTTACTATTTAGTCCACTTGTGTTTTAAGAGGATTTAATCAATTGGTAGAAAAGAAAATATACAATTGCTTTTTTTTTCTAAGATAGTTATCATCTAATTGATAATATTGTTTTGAGGGCCTGATGAGCTGGAAACCAAAAGAGATTGAGGCATTGAGATCCTTAGTCGGTGTGTACCTTCTGCCTGGAGGATGTTGGGCTGTTTTCAATGTGAAGGATAGAGTAATTCCTGAGACCGAAAAGATGTTTTTACCAGAGGGCGCGGAGTACTCGTGGGCTATTTTGATGCCCGGAGTTTTCCCATTATTGCGAGGGGATAGAATGGCTGGCGTGGATAATGCAGATGATGTGGCAGTTAGGGTAGAGAGTCAGAAGAATCCATCAGGACCACAACACCGGGCGCATAAACATAAGCC
>CAISYI010000261.1 GCA_903889595.1 uncultured beta proteobacterium | reverse complement strand
TTTGAGATTGATCAAAACTACCGCCGAACGTAAATGCGTTTTTATGTCCGAATAAATTGTCAAAATTAGACCATTGCCCAGTTGTGCCAAATGTATTTGTTTCAGTAACTGAATTGACTATAGCTGTGTTAATCGAACCACCATATCTTCCATAGCCTAAAGCCAAAGCATTGGCATTGGTGACTCCATTTAGGGCGGAACCATTAGGTGCCTGATTAGAACAACTAGCAGTTGTACAACCATCATCTAGTTGAGCATTGCTATTCATATTATTTAAATTAGCATGTCTGAAATACACTTGACCAATCAGTTGATTAGTATCTGATAGCCAATGACTTGCTTTCAAGTTCAAAACAGTATGCGTGTTCGTAATGGTATCCGGCCATGTATAAGCTCCTTGGCGATTAGACATCATGTCTTGAGGCAATGCCTGTGTCCCACTCAAAGTATTACTGGCATAAGATCCTGACAATTCTATGCGTGTTTGATTACTATTACCCCTCCAACCCCATTTTCCAAACAACTGTTTTACTTGTGACCCTGAATGATCTCTCCAACCATCTTGCTGATCAAAGTTTCCAGCAATAAAGAAATCAGTATTAGTATCTTCATCAAACCAACCGGATTCAAACCTAGTCGCTTGTCGGTTAAATGAACCACCTAAAACACTTATTGCACTGCCTTGATCATCTTTGCCATTTTTAGTATTTATTACTAATGCTCCGCCCAAAGTATTCAGGCCAAACAATGGATTAGAACCAGGTAAAACCGTCAGGCTCGAAATAGCATTCATTGGAATCAAGTCCCAATTGACAACCGATCCAAACGGTTCATTCATACGAACACCATCAACATAAACTGATAAGCCTACCGGAGCACCTAATAGTGAAGTTGCCTGAAAACCTCGATAGTTCACATCATTTTGGTATGGGTTACCCGTTCCATTGCTAACACTGACTGAACCTAAATTATTATTAAGTAAATCAGCCACATTACTCGGTTCTTGGTCAGTAATATCTTTTGCATAGAAAATTTGCGCATTGGATGGCGTTTCGCTAAGTGGTGACTCGGTACCAATAAGCGTGTTTGGCACAACAACTATTTCAGGAAGCTGCACATCTACTGCATGAACATTTAAACTAATCAGTTGAATACCAATTGCTAATGAAATCGGCAAAGCTTTGGCAGCATTTTTTAACAAACCCATTGTGTCTCTATTTAATTATTATTGGACAATCTTACTTCTACCTTCATCTTTTTACAATATGGGAAAACCCCCTATGCTTATTACAAATAAGTAGATGAGATAAATTTAGATTTCAAATAAATTGAATAGGCAATGTTCTGTAAAACTTTAAAAAGTTTTTTATTTTCTATTTTTCACCAATAGTTGACTAGTTAGCCTTGTTTTTTTTCATCACTTTACCAATGAGTGGCCAAAGAAGCATTAGCAAAGCTAATGATGTGATTCCAGTAACCATGTAATTAGAGAAAAATACCCCTAAACTGCCTTGAGAAATTAACATTGACTGACGGAAGGAGTCCTCAGCACGGTCACCTAGTACCAAAGCCAAGACCATCGGGGCCATTGGATAATCGAGCTTTTTAAAGATATATCCCAGCAATCCAAAGCCTAACATTAACCAAACATCAAATACAGCGTTATGAACGGTGTAAGCACCCACCGCACAAATGACTATGATGACTGGTGCAATGATTGAGAATGGAATTCTCAAAATGGATGCGAATAGTGGCACACAAGTTAAAACAACAAATAATCCAGCGATGTTACCTAAGTACATACTAGCAATTAAGCCCCAAACAAAGTCTGGCTTTTCAACAAAGAGTAAGGGGCCTGGCTGTAAGCCCCAAATTAATAAACCGCCCAGTAGTACCGCAGCAGTTGGCGAACCCGGAATACCTAAAGACAACATGGGTAGAAGTGCTGAGGTACCTGCGGCATGCGCTGCAGTTTCAGGGGCAATAATACCCTCCATCTGACCCTTACCAAAATTTTCACTATTCTTCGACACACGCTTTGCGACGCCGTATGCCATAAAGGAAGCAGGGGTTGCGCCACCTGGGGTGATGCCCATCCAACAACCAATCAAACAACTTCGAATGGAAGTAGCCCAGTACTTCGGTAATTGAGCCCAAGTATCGAGAACTACTTGACGCCGAATTTTCGCTGCTGAGCCCTGAAACGCCAGTCCCTCTTCCATCGAGAGCAGAATTTCTCCAATGCCGAATAAGCCGATCACCGCGATCAAGAAGTCAAAACCACGCATCAACTCTGGGTTACCAAAGGTTAGACGCAATTGACCTGTCACTGTATCCATTCCTACAGTCGCCAATGCAAAGCCGAGCATCATGGCAGAGATGGTCTTAAAAGGTGATCCCTTATTCATCCCAACAAAGCTACAAAAAGTAAGTAAGTACACCGCGAAAAATTCGGGAGGACCAAATTTCAAGGCAAACTTAGCAACTAAAGGTGCGAGGAATGTAATCATCACAATCGCAAAGAGTGCCCCTACAAACGAGGAGGTAAATGCAGCAGTCAATGCTTCACCAGCTTTCCCATTTCGGGCCATAGGATATCCGTCAAAGGTTGTTGCAACCGACCATGGCTCACCTGGAATATTAAATAGAATTGATGTAATCGCCCCACCAAATAATGCACCCCAGTAGATACAAGAGAGCATGATAATTGCTGAGGTTGGCGACATAGTAAAAGTCAAAGGCAATAGAATCGCTATGCCATTGGCACCTCCTAATCCTGGCAAAACACCAATGATTACGCCAAGTGTTACACCTACGAACATCAGTAACAAATTAAATGGTGACATTGCAATAGCAAAGCCATTGAACAGTGAATTAATTTCTTCCAACTTAAACCCCTTTTTTTATCTTTTTCTTAATTTTTTTATCGTTAGTTTTTATTGCACACCCACTAATTCGAGTGGATTGAACCATGAGCCATGTGGTAAAGGAATCTGAAACCAAAATTCGAATAAAAGGTAGAGGGTAACGCTGACTCCAATAGAAACTGCAATGGCCTTCCAAATACGATATTTGCCCAACCAAACCATGAAGAAGGCAATGTAGCAAATGGATGAAACATAGATTCCTATTAATTGCACTCCCAGTACAAAAACAATCGCAGGCAATAACACAGCCATTACTTGCTTAAAGGACTCGTTACTAACAAAAGACTCTATTTTCTTTTTCTTATTAACCATAGCCGCTTGATACAAGTTAACGGCACTTGAAAGAATCATGATTAAACTAATATAAAAAGGGAAATAGCCAGCCTCTGGCCC
>CAISYI010000260.1 GCA_903889595.1 uncultured beta proteobacterium | reverse complement strand
AGGACCGGGCGGTTTTAAAAAACAAATCAGTGGTTTCAATGTCGAGCGGATTGGTAATGCATCACGTTCTCTTGCTCTAGGACGTTATGCATTTTTACAAGCCAAGGAATATGCTAAAAACCGTACCCAGTTTTCTAGAAAAATTGCTGAATTTCAGGGTATTCAGTGGAAATTTGCAGAAATGGCGACCAAATTAGAAGCAGCTCAGTTGCTACTTTATAAAGCCGCGCTAAACGCTGATAGTGGCCTGCCATCTCCTTATGAAACTGCGATGGCCAAACTCATTTGTAATGAAACGGGTTTTAACGTTGCGAATGAGGCTTTGCAAATTATGGGCGCCTCTGGATATAGCCAAGAAAATCTAGTTGAATATTGTGTTCGAAGAACCCGAGGTTGGATGATTGCAGGTGGTTCGATTGAAATTCTTAAAAACCGGATTGCTGAAGAAGTTTTAGAAATGCGCTTTGATCAAAGACCACCCAAATCAAAAGTTTAAAGATTTTCTTAATTACACATTTATTACTTTATCCCTAGACGTATAACGAATCGGATTGAATATGCTAAAACTCACGCAATTACAACTTACACAGTTAAAAATACGATCACTTAAGGTGATTTCATTAAGTCTCTTGTGTGTCAGTATGATGGGCTTGCAAAAGTCCGCTAGCGCTCAGTCAGAGACTTATCCTAATCGGCCAATCAAAATGATCGTCTCCTTTACAGCGGGGGGCACTACCGATATTTTGGCTCGAGAAGTAGCCAATCAATTAACCCAGCGTTTGAAAGTTCCGGTCATTGTAGAAAATAGACCTGGTGCTGCAGGGAACTTGGGTACAGAGATTGTTGGCAAGTCCGCTCCTGATGGATATACACTGCTCGTCAATTCGAGTGGTCCCATTTCAGTCAATCCCACATTATTTAAAAACTTGGCGGTTAATCCATTAACAGATTTAGACCCAGTGGCATTACTTGCTGAAGTACCGAATGTCTTGATTGTGCCGGCCAGTTCAAAAATCAACTCAGTCAAAGATTTGATTGAGTTTGGTCGGGCTAATATGAATAAAGTCAATTACGGCTCCACCGGAATTGGTACTGCCTCGCATATGACGGGTTTTATGTTTAGTCAACAAAGTGGGATTAATGCAACCCACATTCCTTATAAAGGTGCTGAAGCGGTTCGAGACCTCATTGCAGGACGACTTGATTATATGTTCGCAACTTTACCCTCTGTTGCCGCCTTAATTAAAGGTGGTCAAGTAAGGGCAATCGGTATCTCAATTAAAAAACGTTATGTCACCTTACCTGAAGTGCCTACGATGTTGGAGTCCGGCATCAATATGGCCGCAGGTTCTTGGTTTGGTGTCTTTGCACCACACGGCACTTCACCAGAAAATGTGAAGATGCTGAATCAACAAATCGTAGAGATTTTAATGTCCAAAAAGACCAAAGATAAACTCATTAACGAGGGAGCTGAACCGATTGCCATGAATGTTACAGAATTTACTAAATTTGT
>CAISYI010000259.1 GCA_903889595.1 uncultured beta proteobacterium | reverse complement strand
TGCGTGAATCACATTTTTACCATGGTAATGATGTAAATAATATTTCGTTTTCTTCTTGTGAGGTGTTAAGGACCATAAATACCACCCCTCGACATCTTCATTACTTGAGATTTCTGACTGCTCAGAAATCTCAAGTGATTTAGAAATCATTTGAGAAAATTTTATAATTTCTGGCTCTAGTGGAACATCCTGAATAGGACGTTGATTTTCGAGACTAGTAGTGGTTTCTTTGGGCGTCAGAGCGCAGCTTGTCATCAGCATCAAACTGAGAAGGCAGCTAATTATGCGAATGAAATGAATTTGTGCTCTTATCATTACCTGTTATTAATTTTTTGGTACCAATAACCACATGCTACCTGATTGTTTTGTCATTCCGGCTTTTTCTCCAGCAAGATCACCCGATCCCCAATAATAATCAGCCCGAACACGTCCAACAATGGCACTTCCTGTGTCTTGAGCAAATACTAAGCTATCTATCTTTTTACCAGTTTTAGGGTCTGAAGTACTTAAGAAAACCGGAGACCCTTTAGGGATATATTGCCAATCTACGGCAATACTTCTTTGGGCAGTAAGTGGCTCACCTAAAGCACCAATCGGTCCATCATCCAATGAGCCACTTGAATTAATTTTAAAAAACACATATCTAGGATTGGCATTTAAAAGATCTTGGATACGCCCTGGATTTCTTTTTGCCCAGTTAGAAATATTTTGCATACTCGCTTGAGAAGTTGTCATTTCTTGCTGTTGAATCAACCAATTGGCAATGGATTTGTAAGGTTGATTGTTCGTGCCGGCAAAGCCTAGCCTGAGCATTTGACCATTTTCTAATTGGATTTTTCCTGATCCTTGAATTTGCATCATCGCTGCCGCCACTGGATCATTGACCCAAGCTATCTCATTGCCTTTTAAAAGCGAACTTTTCAAAAGCTCTGCACGTGCTGGCCTTAGTAATTTGGTGTCACTCTTCCAGATTGCTGGATATTGATATAGCGGAATTTGAAAGCTTGGGGTTTTTGTTAATGACCCCTTCAAAATTGGCTCATAATACCCAGTAATTAAGCCCTGTGCACTATCTTGGGGATATCCATTACTGGGTAAAGCCTGTCGCAATGACAAGGTCTGAAAATTATTTTCAAAAAATTGCTTTACTTGTAAAGTGCTTGGATTTTTCAATCTGGCAGAATCTGTACAAAGTCTTTTTAAAGGGCTATCAATGCTTGCTTTTTGGAGATAGTTACAACTTTTTAGCCAGGTAGACCAAACCCCCTCCATCGAGTCATCCTTCCAGCCTGGTAAAGCACTTAGCTGATCAGTATTTTGAGATCCTGTCGAAATTTCAGGGACGAACTTATCTTGGCTAGTCTTTGATGTAATGTTGCGCTCTTGATTTGCGCAAGAGGCGAGTAAAATAAAGGTAAATGCAATGAAGTATTTCATTCGTTATTTACTCAGCACATTTTTTTAATTTCAGTAAAAGGTCACAGATGCTAGCAGACTTATTAGATGAATACCCCATGCTTTTACTAGTGGCAGAAGCTGGGGTTGCCTTGTTGATCCTTGTTTTCATTGTTGTTTGGACCATGATGGGTAGAAAAAAAGATGAGTAAAAGCCTAGTGCAGGATTCTTGGCATTGTTAATAGAAATTCTGGAATGGGGGCTGCAAAAAACTCAGCCTCCTCTGAAACACAGAAATAACTCCCTTTCATTTTCCCATCCGGCGATGGAATAGAGGCCCAACTGGTGTATTCAAATGATTCTCCAGGCTTAAGAAAAGGTTGCTGACCAACTACACCTAAGCCTCGAACCTCTTGTTCTACACCCTCTGCATCAGTAATCAGCCAATGTCTACCAATCAATTGAAATGGGACTTGAGATTCATTTTTGATAATCATCGTATAGGCAAAACTATAGTTGCCTTTTTCAGGAACAGACTGCTCTTCTAAATACTGTACTTGTACCGTAATTTGTATTGCATACTCGCTCATGCTTAATAGTCCTTATATCCGAATGTAATTTATTTTATGCGGATGAATCTCTACAGTAAAATATATCTATGAATAATAACTTACCTGCGATCATTGCACCATCGATCCTTTCTGCTGACTTTGCCTGCTTGGGGCAAGAAGTTAAAGATGTCCTGAGCGCCGGTGCTGATTGGATTCACTTTGATGTGATGGATAATCACTTCGTTCCTAATCTCACCATTGGTCCGCTTGTTTGTGAAGCAATTCGACCGCATGCCCTAAAGAATGGGCATCCAGTCTGTATCGACGTTCATTTAATGATTGAACCGGTCGATGCAATGGTTCCAGAGTTTGCAAAAGCTGGTGCTAATTTGATTAGTTTTCACCCTGAAGCAAGTGCGCACATAGATCGAACAATTAATTTAATTAAAGATCAGGGTTGTCAAGTAGGCTTGGTTTTTAATCCAGCAACGCCATTACATTATCTTGATCATGTTCTAGATAAACTCGATCTAATCTTATTAATGTCAGTAAACCCTGGCTTTGGTGGTCAGAAATTTATTCCGTCTACCTTAGAAAAACTTAAAGCTACTCGAAAATTGATTGATAGTTATACAGCCCAATCTGGCAGAACCATTCGACTCGAAATTGATGGTGGAGTTAATCCAGATAATATTGGTGAGATTTATGCGGCTGGGGCAGATACATTTGTTGCAGGTTCAGCTATCTTTGGAAAACCTGATTATGCTCAGATCATTAATGCCATGCGAACTTCTATTGCAAACGTAAAATGACCTTAGATGAATTTAATCAGTTAGCGAACCAAGGTTACAACCGTATTCCGTTTGTGCTTGAAACCTTAGCTGACCTTGAAACCCCGCTATCACTCTATTTGAAGCTCACGCAAGCTGAGGGTTCTAAAAATACATTTTTACTTGAATCCGTAGTCGGCGGTGAACGCTTTGGTCGTTACTCCATTATTGGCTTACCGGCGAGAACTTTGATTCGTTCTAGAGGAACTGCACAAAGCCCCATCAATGAAGTGATCACTGATGGCATAGTGGTTGAAACAAATACTGATAATCCACTCGATTTTGTGGAGGCCTATCATGCCAAATTCAAGGCAGCCATCCTTTCAGGGCTCCCCCGCTTTTGTGGTGGACTGGCTGGTTACTTTGGGTACGACACAATTCGTTATATAGAGCCACGGTTAGCCAATTCTGCACCAAAAGACGAATTAGGATTACCCGATATTCAGCTAATGCTTACAGAAGAGTTGGCGGTGATTGATAATTTAGCTGGCAAACTGTATCTGATTGTTTATGTGGATCCAAAGTCTGAGAATGCCTATGTTCGTGCAAAAGAGCGATTAAAGGTTTTACGGTCCCATTTAGACCGCTCGATTGTCAATCCCCTGCAGACTGCTAGTACTAAAACAGAGCCTATTCGAAATTATCCTAAAGAACAATTTTTGGCCGCGGTCAATAAAACTAAAGAATATATTTTGGCGGGTGACTGTATGCAGGTCGTGTTTGGTCAACGCATTAGTCAGCCCTTCTCCGATAATCCCCTTTCGCTTTACCGTGCTCTACGCTCTTTGAATCCTTCACCCTATTTATATTTTTATGATTTTGGTGACCACCAATTGGTAGGTTCTTCCCCAGAAATTCTAGTTCGACAAGAAAGAACTACAGATTCAACTGGGCAATTGAACCGTACCGTAACAGTGAGACCCTTAGCTGGCACCAGACCTCGCGGTAAAACACCAGAACTTGATGAACAGTTAGCTCGGGATTTATTAGCCGATCCAAAGGAAATTGCAGAGCATGTGATGTTGATTGATTTAGCAAGAAACGATATCGGTCGAATTGCCAAAATTGGTTCAGTCCATGTCACAGAAAAAATGAGTATCGAGAAATACTCCCATGTTCAGCATATTGTGAGTTCGGTTGAGGGTAACTTGCGTGAAGAGATTACCAATATGGATGTGTTGCGGGCCACTTTTCCAGCCGGCACTCTATCTGGCGCACCTAAAATCCGGGCAATGGAAATTATTGATGAAATGGAAATAACTAAACGCGGCCCTTATGGCGGTGCAGCGGGTTATTTATCCTTTTCAGGTGATATGGACGTTGCTATTATTATTCGCACAGGTGTGATTAAAGATGGTTGGTTACACTCACAAGCTGGAGCGGGAATCGTTGCCGATTCAGTCCCTGAGTCCGAATATCAAGAAACTGAAGTAAAAGCCCGAGCAGTTCTACGAGCAGCGGAAATGGTCCAAGCCGGACTAGATTCAAGCGCATAGTTGATAAAACTCGAACGCGACGAAAGAAATATATGCTACTCATGATTGATAACTACGATTCATTTACTTTTAACTTAGTTCAGTACTTCGGGGAACTAGGGCAAGAAGTCAAAGTTTTTCGTAATGATGAGATTTCTTTAGATGAAATCGAAGCACTTGATCCAGATTATCTTTGTATTTCTCCTGGGCCTTGTAGTCCTAAAGAAGCAGGTATTTCAATTGATGCGATTCTTCGGTTTGCTGGAAAAATTCCAATCTTAGGCGTTTGTTTAGGTCATCAAGCAATTGGTGAGGCATTTGGTGGTCATATTATTCGTGCCAAAACGATTATGCATGGCAAAACCGATACCATTCAAACTAAAAGACGTGGCGTTTTTCAAGGATTGCCCGCCGAGTTTACCGTTACGCGTTATCACTCCTTAGCGATTGAACGCTCTACTCTGCCTGACTGCCTTGAAATCACTGCCTCTACAGCTGACGGCGAAATCATGGGCGTCAAGCATAAAACACTCGCTATTGAAGGTGTTCAATTCCACCCTGAGTCAATTCTGTCAGAATATGGTCATGACTTACTGCAAAACTTTTTAAAACTGAAAAAATAATTGGTCCGAGAATTTAAATGACAATCACTGCACAAGAAGCCCTCTTAAGATGTATCGAACACCGTGAGATTTTTCATGATGAAATGCTTGGTTTAATGCGGGCAATCATGAAGGGAGAATTATCCCCAAGCATGACTGCCTCATTACTTGTTGGTCTGAGAACCAAAAAAGAAACGATCGGTGAAATTTCTGCAGCAGCAATGGTCATGCGTGAATTTGCCAACCACGTCGTTGTTAAAGATTCTAGTAATTTTGTCGATATAGTTGGTACTGGTGGTGATGGTTCTCATAGCTTTAATATTTCAACCACCTCTGCTTTTGTGATTGCTGGAGCTGGTGCCAAAGTTGCTAAACATGGTAACCGCAGCGTTAGTAGCAAATCGGGTAGTGCTGATGCCCTGGAAACGCTAGGAGCCCGGATTGATCTTTCTGCTCAACAGGTTGGACAATGTATCGAAAAAACAGGGATGGGTTTTATGTTTGCACCCAACCATCACCCAGCCATGAAAAATGTTGCAGCGGTTCGTAAAGAACTAGGTATTCGTACTATTTTTAACATCTTGGGTCCCTTAACTAACCCAGCAAATGCACCGCATATGCTCATGGGTGTTTTTCATCCAGATTTAGTAGGTATTCAGATTCGCGTTTTAGAGCGTTTAGGTATGAAGCACGCCTTAGTTGTTTATGGCAAGGATGGGCTTGATGAAATTTCTCTTGGTGCTTCCACCTTGGTGGGTGAACTCAGAGATGGTCAAATTATTGAATATGAAATTCATCCTGAAGATTTTGGGATTGCAATGACCAGTTCTCGCGCCTTTAAAGTCGAGAATGCACAGGAGTCAAAAAGTATTATCTTAGACGTTTTGAATGGGCATCCTGGTCCGGCGCTAGATATCGTTGTTCTTAATTCTGGTGCAGCCTTATATGCCAGTGATCTTGCCCCGTCTATTAGTGCTGGAATTGAAATGGCTCGTGCCACGATTTCCTCCGGTAAAGCGAGGGCAAAAATGTTGGAGTTTGTCAAAGCCACTCAGGAGCTAGGTGAAAACAATGTCTGATATCTTGCATCGTATTCTAGCAACTAAAAAAGAAGATCTTGTCGTCTCCAAAGCAGTTGTTTCACAATCAGATATTGAAGCACTTGCTCACGCAAGTTTGACCGATGCAAAGTTGGCACCTCGCGGTTTTATCAATGCGATTGAAGCAAAAATTGCCCTTGGTCACGCTGGCGTTATTGCGGAAATAAAACAAGCTAGTCCCAGCAGAGGTATCTTAAGAAACCCATTCCATCCAGCACTCATTGCTCAAAGTTATGAAAAGCATGGTGCTGCCTGTTTATCCGTCTTAACTGACGAGCAATACTTTAAGGGTTGTACAGCCTTTTTAAAAGAGGCTAGAGGAGCTTGTAACTTACCTGTTATTCGTAAAGATTTTATGGTTGACCCGTATCAAATTTATGAAGCTCGGGCGATGGGTGCTGATGCGATTCTACTCATTGTGTCTGCTCTGAGCGATCAGCAGTTAAAAGAGTTTGAAGACCTCGCCATCGAATTACAAATGGATGTGCTGGTAGAAGTACACGGCGCTGAAGAATTACAAAGAGCGCTGTTATTAAAATCTAAGTTACTCGGGATTAATAATCGGGACCTCAAAACTTTTGAAGTCTCGTTACAAAATACTGTCGACTTACTTTCTGAAATTCCGAAAGACAAAATAATCGTTACCGAAAGTGGTATCTTGGCCAGAAAAGATGTAGATTTTATGCGCGAACATCAAGTGGATGCCTTTTTAGTCGGTGAAGCTTTCATGCGGGCAGAAAATCCTGGTCAGGCTCTGCAAGATCTGTTTTTTTAAGTAAAAACAACTAAATTAAGCGGGCCTCAACTTCTTGCGCAATCGCTAAAGAGGAAG